>CAMDCQ010000010.1 GCA_945890595.1 Chitinophaga pinensis | reverse complement strand
GATAATTTTGCAACCGGATCTGGACTAGATGAGATAAACAGTAATATAAAACAAACATTCACCCTGCAAATAAGATACCTTATACCATGACAAAACTGAGCGTTAATATTAATAAAATAGCAACCATTCGTAATGCACGAGGAGGAAATACCCCGAATGTAGTACAAGCGGCTATAGACATTGAAAATTTTGGTGCAGAAGGCATTACGGTGCATCCTAGACCAGACCAAAGACATATTACATTTAGAGATTCGTATGACTTAAAAAAAGTAGTTAAAACGGAATATAACATTGAAGGGTATCCGAGTGATGACTTCATAGAAATGGTGCTTAACATACAGCCCCATCAAGTTACATTGGTTCCTGATAAGCCTGACGCTATTACGAGTAATGCAGGATGGGATTGCATTAAAGAGAGAGAATACCTAACACCGATTATCAAGCAATTTAAGGAGCAAAATATTCGTGTTTCCGTTTTTCTAGACCCTGAAGTATCGCAAGTAGAGGCCGCTTTGGCGTGCGGTGCCGATCGCATTGAGTTATACACCGAAGCATATGCTTCTGGTTTTTCACACGATAAAATAGCAGCGATAGCACCTTACAAAGCAACGGCACAACGGGCCACCGAATTAGGCATAGGTCTTAATGCAGGACATGATTTAAACTTAGAGAACTTAGCCTATTTTGTACACGAAATCCCAGAGATTTTGGAAGTATCTATTGGTCACGCCCTTATTTCTGATGCACTGTATTACGGTTTAAATAACGTAGTGCAGATGTATAAAAGTAAATTAACGAAACATTCCAGTTGAGCTTTTTTGGATAGCTAAGCTCCCAATTCGTTTGAGAAAAGCATAAGAAAAAACACTAAAATAACCTTATTTAGAACAGCTCTACATAGTCGCAAATTGTACATTTGCAGTACTTAAAATTAAATAGCCGAATACACATGGCAAACACAGGAAAAATATCACAAATCATAGGCCCAGTGGTGGACGTAGCGTTCGACCAAGAGGGATCTTCTCTTCCAAAAATCTACAACTCACTAACCGTTATGAAAGATGACGGATCTAAAGTAGTTCTCGAGGTTCAATCGCACTTAGGTCAAAACACTATAAGAGCGATCTCTATGGATTCTACTGAAGGTTTGGTAAGAGGTGCCATCGTAACAGACTCTGGTAACCCAATAATGGTACCCGTAGGAGAAGCTTTAAAAGGAAGACTTCTTAATGTGGTAGGTGATGCGATAGATGGTATAGATGAGTTGGATAGAACTAACGGAAGATCTATTCACCAAGAAGCACCAAAATATGAAAACTTAAGTACAGCGGCAGAGCCATTGTTTACTGGTATCAAAGTAATTGACCTTATTGAGCCTTATGCCAAAGGTGGTAAAATCGGTTTGTTCGGTGGTGCTGGTGTGGGTAAAACAGTACTTATACAAGAGTTAATTAACAATATCGCGAAGGCATATTCTGGCCTATCTGTGTTTGCGGGTGTAGGTGAGCGTACGCGTGAAGGAAATGACCTACTTAGAGAGATGATTGAGTCAGGCGTAATCAAATACGGAAAAGAATTCACTGAATCTATGGAAGAAGGTGGATGGGACTTAACTAAAGTAGATAAAAAAGAACTAGCAGAATCTCAAGCGACACTTGTTTTTGGACAAATGAATGAGCCTCCAGGAGCAAGAGCTCGTGTGGCTTTAACTGGACTTTCTATCGCAGAGTATTTCCGTGATGGAGATGAGCAATCTGGTGGTAGAGATATTCTATTCTTCGTAGATAACATCTTTAGATTTACACAAGCAGGATCTGAGGTTTCGGCGCTATTAGGTCGTATGCCATCAGCGGTGGGTTATCAGCCAACACTTGCTTCAGAAATGGGTGTAATGCAAGAGCGTATTACTTCTACAAATAGAGGTTCTATTACATCTGTACAAGCAGTTTATGTACCTGCCGACGATTTAACTGACCCTGCTCCAGCAACCACATTTGCTCACTTGGACGCTACCACAGTACTTTCTCGTCAGATAGCTTCTTTGGGTATTTATCCTGCGGTAGATCCATTGGATTCTACTTCTAGAATTCTTACTCCTGATGTAGTAGGCGCAGAACATTATAACACCGCTCAACGTGTAAAAGAGTTATTGCAGAGATACAAAGAACTTCAAGACATCATTGCTATCTTAGGTATGGACGAGTTAAGTGAAGAAGACAAACTAGTTGTTTCTAGAGCTAGACGTGTACAACGTTTCTTATCTCAACCTTTCCACGTGGCCGAGCAATTTACAGGATTAAAAGGATGCCTAGTTGATATACAAGATACCATCAAAGGATTTAATATGATCATGGATGGAGCAGTGGATCAATATCCAGAGGCTGCATTTAACTTAGTAGGTGGCATCGAAGAGGCTATCGAAAAAGGAGAGAAACTTCTAAAAGACGCTGAATAATGATCGTAGAAGTAATAACACCAGACAAGGTGCTATTCTCTGGCGAGGCGGTTTCGGTGAAATTGCCCGGCAGTGGGGGCTCCTTTGAAGCACTGGCTAATCACGCTCCACTTATATCCAGTTTGGATAAAGGAAAAGTAGTGGTTCGTACTACCACTGGCGAGGAAACATTTGATGTAACCGGTGGAATAGTAGAAATACTAAACAATAAAGTGGTAGTTTTGGCATAACGCCTGCTACTCAGTCTATATAAAGTAAAGGCTCTACGATGGTAGAGCCTTTATTGTTTTATCTAGTTGTATACTTTCTTTTGATACGCTAGAATTCTTTATTACTTACTAAAATAGTAACGAGCTGAGATACCAATTCTAATTTGCTCGTATTATTTTCAGTAGCATAGGAAGTTTCTAAGTTTCTCAAAATACGCAGTAAAATATCTTTATTACTGCAAGCTTTAAAGTATTCACCGTTGGGCTCAATTTTGAGTTTTTGCAAAAACTGAATGATATTATCCTTATTGAAAATAATGCCCTTATTAAATGGATTTATATAAAACATAATTTCACTGCCTGAGCCGTCCAACAGCGATGAAGCGTCGTTAAACTTTAACAAAGGCATCCAATCGAATTCATTTACATATCCCAAAATAAAATGCTGAGGAAGATTAACCCCATATATAGGAATATTAAGGCGCTGCGCCACTATTATGTATAGGACTGACAATGAGATAGGATTTCCTTTTTTGCGCTCTAAAACAGAGGATATAAATGAATTCTTACTGCTATGATAACTCTCTGTATCTCCGCTAAAGCCGTGAACATCGAAAAAAATTTGATTTAAAATTTTAACCTTTTCAAATGAAGTGAGATCATAATTTAGTTCTAACCAAGCATCCAGTTTAATTTTATCAATTTGATTTTCTATTAATTGTCTGTCCAGATTTGGATTTGCAATTTGATCAATAATGAGAACGCCTTCGAGTAAATCTTGGGTTTCGGTAGCTTCCCAAATACGCAAGCATTGTAACAATGATTGCTGATTTATCTTTTTAATAAGCAACACCATTCGTTCTTGCACGATTACGTTTGGTTCATCAGACCAATATTTTTCTAGGAGAGGAAGCGCATCCATACCCATCAGTGTTATTTGATTTTCTATGTGTTCTACTACACGCTCATCAGAGTCATCTAATAAATACAGCATGGATTGAAATTCCTTCTCGTTCATCGTCTTAAAACCAAATCAAAGATAAATAACGAACTGAAAACCAAAATGGGCCCCACACCTGTAGTGTAAAGTATAGTGTACGGGTTGCCTAAAAACGCTTTAAACGCCTGCTCAGAGCTTCGGTTTAACTTAAAAATAGTTTATAAAAGCTACTTACGATTCTTCTATTTTTTCTTTACCGGTGGTTTTCGCCCTTTGGCTGGCTGATTAGCCATAATATGAGTAACCTCTTCAAAGGTAAGTTTTGCAGGATCTTCCAAATCTTTGGGAAGTTTAAAATTTTCTTTTCCTGATTTGATATAAGGGCCCCATCTTCCATTTAGTATCTGGACGTTGGCATCTTCTTCGAAGATTTTGATTAGTTTATTGGCGTCTGATTCTCTTTTAGCAAGGATTAACTCAATAGCCCTGTCTAAGTTTATTTCCATTACATCATCTTCTTTTGGAATAGAAACGAACATTTTAAGATGCTGAACATAAGGACCAAATCGCCCAATATTTGCTTTTACCACTTTTTCTTCAAAATCTCCTAAAACTCTTGGCATTTTGAATAAATCAAGCGCTTCATCCAGCGTTATACTATCTATATTTTGCCCCTTGCTTAAGCTAGCAAATTGCGGCTTTTCTTCGTCATCTTGTTCACCAATTTGCACCATAGGTCCAAATCTACCTATTCGTGCAATTATCGGTTTACCTGATTTAGGATCAACCCCTAAGGCTCTTTCACCTGTCGCTCTTTCGGCAGTTTCCATGGTTTTTTCTACTTCCTTACTAAAAGGCTTGTAAAAATCATCGATCATTTTTGACCAATTCACGACACCATTGGCTATCTCATCAAATTCCTTTTCTACGGAAGCGGTAAAACCGTAATCCATAATATCTGCAAAATGCTCAACAAGAAACTCAGTTACTACTTTCCCAATATCACTTGGATGCATCTTATTCTTGTCCGCACCATAATTTTCAGAAAACGTTTCTACCTTGATTACATCATTTTTTAGCGACAATAATTCATATTTTCTTGTCTTGCCTTCGATATCATCCTTTACCACATAACCCCTTTTTTGTACCGTACTGATAGTTGGTGCATACGTACTTGGTCTACCTATTCCTAGCTCTTCTAGTCTTTTAACCAAACTTGCTTCCGTATACCGTGGTGCGGGTCTTGTGTATCGTTGTGTAGCGGTAATTTCTTCTACTGGGAGAATTTCTCCTACAGTTACTTTAGGTAGCAATCCACTTTGCTCATCATCGTCTTCATCATCTGTTCCTTCCAAATAAACTTTCAAGAAACCGTCAAATTTGATTACCTCACCTTTGGCTTTAAAGACGTCAGCATTTTTATTATTTTCAATATCAATGGTGGTACGCTCTAATTGCGCATCTGTCATTTGTGAAGCGATAGAACGTTTCCATATCAGTTGGTACAAGCGATGTTGACCGTCGTCGTCTCCGGCATCACTTACATTAAAATCCGTAGGTCTTATTGCCTCGTGTGCTTCTTGAGCGCTGGCATTTTTAGTAGCATATTTACGGGTATGGCTATATTCCGAACCGTAATCTTTCGTAATAGTATCTTTAGCACTTGCCAAAGCAAATTCCGATAAATTTACAGAATCTGTTCTCATATAGGTTATGTGTCCGTTTTCATACAATCGCTGGGCTAGCAACATGGTTTTTGACACATTGAAACCTAATTTTCTACTTGCTTCTTGCTGCAAGGTTGAGGTAGTGAACGGCGCAGCGGGGGTACGTTTACCTGGTTGTACCTTAACATCTCCTACTTTAAAGGTAGCTCCTTGGCAGGAGGTTAGGAATGCATTAGCCTCTTCAAACGTCTCTGGTCTTTTACTAAGTTCTGCTCTAATATTTTTCTTAGATGCTAAAAAATCACCCTGTATTTTAAACGCAGAAGACGTTGTAAATGCTGAAATTTCTTTTTCTCTTTCGACAATCAGTCTAACCGCCACACTTTGTACTCTTCCTGCGCTCAAACTTGGCTTCACTTTACGCCACAACACAGGAGATAATTGAAACCCTACTAATCTGTCTAAAACCCTACGCGCTTGCTGTGCATTGACTAGATTTTCATCTATCATTCTTGGATTATCAATCGCGTTTAAAATAGCCGTTTTGGTAATCTCATGAAATACAATACGTTTTGTATTGCTTGCCTTTAGATTTAGCACTTCTGACAAATGCCAAGAAATAGCTTCTCCCTCGCGGTCCTCGTCCGATGCTAACCATATCATATCAGACTCCTTTGCTAATTTTTTTAGCTCGGCTACTATTTTCTTTTTATCTGGAGATATAATATAATTTGGCAAATAGCCTTTTTCTATATCTATCGCTCCATCACCCTTAGCTAGGTCTCGTATGTGACCAAAACTAGACTTAACTGTAAAATCTTTGCCTAAATATTTTTCTATGGTTTTGGCTTTGGCGGGGGACTCTACTATAACTAGGTTTTTTGACATTATTTGCTGATTATCAATTTTTTAGCCCAGCTTTTACCTTCTACATTCATACGAACTGTATATACACCATTGGTTAGTTCAGTTGTATTTATGTGCGGATTGCTCGGATCTAAATTTTGCTGCAAAAGTAATCTACCTGTGATATCTACAATAGATATCACCGCATCATTTGTGTTTGCCGTCATTTTTACACGTAAAGAATTTTGAGCGGGGTTGGGTATCAGGTCAAAATTAAGGTCGTTTTGATAACTGGGAACAGACAGTGCATAAGAACCTATGTTAATATTATCAAAAAATACAGAATTCCCAGACTTACTAATTACATCAAACTTGATGATTAAATTAGTGCTACTCGCAACAGCAGACAAATCAAGTTCACTTGCTCCCCAGTCTGACTTGGTGGTTGGCACCCAATTGGGAGAAATGGCAGATGTAGCCAAGTTATCTCCATTTACTACCCTAAGATTTTTCCAAGTTAGGCCACAATCTGTGGATGTCCAAATTTGAAGTACCTCGGAAGTAATATTATCCCTTCGAGCATAAGCCCACTTATAATGAAGTGAAACCGGCCCTGTATGAGTGGTCATATCAACTGGAGGCATAATGGCTGAAAAGCGCTGAGATGCAGGACCACTAGCGTCGGTTCTCATTTCTAAACACTCACTACCGCTAAATCCTCTTTGTGTATTTCGTTTCCATCCATAATTATTATAATCTGTTTGCAAACTCCAATTGCTGGTTGACGTCACCGCAGAAAAATCTTGGCCATAGGGTGCCTTGTTTGCTGCATCAGCAGGAAGAACATTTATAAAAAGTGTCCTTGTAATTTTAGTTGAGCCAAACGAATTACCTACTTCTAACTCTACTTTATATACCCCTGGTGTATTGTAAACTACTGTTGGATCGGCAAAAGTAGAAACCGACGGTGTTCCGCCTTCAAATGTCCAAACTCTGTCTGTTATCAATCCATTATAGCTTAAATCCTTAAAATTAATACTACCGCCTACGCATATCGTTTGACTCTGAGAGTTGTGCCAAAAATCAGCTATTGGAGCACAACTAGGTGTTGTGTTAATTCCGGTCGTAGTTGCTGTTTCAAGAGATATATTGGTAGCTCTACCCATAGCTGTACTACCTAAAAAGCCATCTACGCGCGTTTTTTGACCTGACGAAAACATATTCATGCAAGCGCCATTGGCGTAATCCATGAAATTTTCAACGTTATCTATTTCATTTGGGTTATCATTTGAACATGTGTTAGGATTAGAACTCGCGGTACAACCGTATGATGGTGCCGCAACTGGAGGAGTATCATTTACTCTATCATTTTGACTGCTGCAACCACCTTGAAAGGGATGATATAATCCCAACCAGTGTCCTATTTCATGCGTAAGTGTTCTGCCGGCATCTACAGCATTTGCTGTACCTATGGTTCCCACTCTGTCATGAATTAGCACTACCCCATCCGTAGCGGCGTTCTCTCCAGGAAATTGAGCATACCCTAAAATTGTACCTGTAGTGCTAGAGCTTACTATTTCCGTAACTACCCAAATATTTAAGTATTTATTCCTATCCCAAGGCTTTACTGCAGCCTTAACTTCTTCGTTATTATTTTCAAAATTTTCATAGGTATTGATAGGATCATAGGTTCTTGTGATGCCTTCTGTACACGATCCATCTGGCGCTCTGCGTGCCAATTTAAACTCTATATCCATGCTTACAGACCTGCTTGTAAAAAAACTTCTGGTTTTAGACTTATCACTATTTAAACGCTGAAAATCTTCGTTCAAAATGCGAAGCTGATCTTCAATTTGTTCCTTTGAAATATTTTCAGGACCGTAAGAATGCACTACATGAAAAACCACGGGTATCACTCGAGTGGCTTTTTTTGTTTTAGGATCAATAGCTATTTCAAATTCAAAATCTAGATTACGTTCGATGTAATCCGCAAAGCTTTCTCCGTTTTGAAGCTTATTTTCAAATAATCGTCTATTGTATTCGTCTGTTCCGCATTGTGCAGAAACAGTTTGTGCTGTTATGAGGCTTACGAATAGGTAAAGTATTTTTTTCATCTTTTATAATTATTGCAAATAGAACTCTAATCTCACTATTTTCACATCATTTAACGACATTTTAAAGTAATCATTAATGTTTGACTAGGTTACGAACAAAGAGACACTAAATTTCTTTTATATCTTCTGTCTCAGAAACGATTACGCTTACGGCAGCATCTCCCGTAACATTTACTACGGTACGGCACATGTCTAGTATTCTATCTACCGGAAGAATAATTGCAATCCATGCAGGATTCAGCCCTACACTCTCTAGTACCACAATCATAAGTACCAAACCGGCACTTGGCACGGCAGCGGCTCCTATACTTGCCAAAGTAGCGGTAAGTACAATAACCATTTGTTGGGTAAAATCTAACTCTATCATATGAAACTGTGCAAGTGCCACCACGGCCACGGCTTGATAAAGGCTTGTGCCATCCATATTTACTGTTGCTCCAATTGGCAAAACGAAACTGGTAATGCTCTTCGGGACTTTCAAATTATCGTGAACACACTCCATGGTAACCGGCAATGTCGCCATACTGCTACTAGTTGAAAATGCAGTAAGTTGCGCTTTGCTCATCCCCTTTACAAATGTGCTAAACTTCATACCTTTCGCAAACAGATGAATCAACAAAGGATACAAGCCAAATGCTACAGAGACTAATCCCACAATTAACACCCAAGAATAATTCATTAAGAACACCAATTGTTCTTGTAACTTAGCTAGATCTTTCCCTGCGGAAGCGACCAAACTACCTGCCATAAGCGCAAAAACAAAAAAGGGCATTATCTTAATGACTGCATTTATCATTCCGATAAATACTTCATTTAGTCCATTGATGAGTTTGGCTACTGGCCTTCTGTCTTTCTTGCGTATTTGCATTAGAATTACACCAAAAAAAATAGAAAAGAAAATTACTTGGAGCATATTAGCGGAGAGTAATGCATCAAAAATATTGCTTGGAAAAATATCCACTATCTTATCCAGAGGACCTCTCTTTTTTTCGGCCAACGCTTTGGCTAACTTATCTGCCGTTGTTTCATCCATTTCTTGGATAGAAAGGCGATTGCGCACTGATGCAACTAATTCCGCATTTTCCGGCTTACTTATTTCGTGTACGTTATCGAGTTGAGGCACATTGGGGTGTTCACTTCTCCATAGCTCATATTCTACCCGTTTTTCGAGCCTAGATGCATTCGAAGGGAAATTCCCCGGCTTTATAATATTGACAAATAATAATCCAATGAGTATCGCAGTAACCGTTGTCGCTAGAAAGATACTTAATGTTTTGATCCCAACACGACCCAATTGCCGTATATTTTTAAGACTAGTGATTCCTGAAATAATGGAAAAGAGTACCATGGGAACCGCAATTAGCTTAAGTATATTAATAAATATGGTGCCAAAAGGAGCAATGTAGTCAGCTGTAAATTGTACCCAACCTTGCTGAACTGCCACCACAGAATATACGATTCCTAGTATAAGAGCGATAATTACTTGCCAATGCAAGGCCATTTTTTTCATTGGGTCAAATCAACGTATTTTTTTTCATAAAACAGATACCTGGCAAATGCAACTGGACATAATCTATTTTTTTATGACGCTTAAGTTAAACCAGGCAACCTGCGTCTAAGCAAGATATACCTACAACAATACTGCATTAGGCATGTATTTAGTCTAATCAAAAAAACGAACTATGTCGTTTACAACGCTAATATCTCTTAGTTTGTGACCTAATCCATTGGTGGTAATTAACTCGCTGTTAGACCATAATTGATTCACTCGAACCGCATGTGCATAGGGAGCTTCTTTATCTCCAGCGTCATGTATAATAAGAGCCTGTGAGGTTTGTGACGGAGCAAATCGTATAGAAGAGTAATAACTAGGGGATAATCCTGCGTAACCTAAAAAATACGACTCCAAATTCGCCTTGACACGCGGTAATGTGTTCAGGACACGAGCGTACTCGTCCACAAACTCTGTTGCTTCACCCGGAGTGCCCAATAATGCTACTTTCTTTAACGCTAATTGCGGTTTTTCATAAAACAGACACATGGTGGCAAAGGCACCTAAACTATGAGCAAGTATATAGGTAACCGTATAGGTTTCTAATACTAATTCTATTAATCTAGCGTAAATAGGCACATTGAATATTTTACCTTCCGATTTACCATGTGCCGGAGCATCAATAGCAATAATGGTAAATTTTTCTTTATCGAAAGTTTCCACATACTTTTTCCAACGATAACTCTGACTTTGCCAGCCATGCAAACACAAAATAGTTTGAGGACCACTTCCCCATGAAAAACAGGCAATTTTCTTACCTTCAAACAGGAGAAAAGACTGCTTACTCGTTTCCAAAAATTTAGCTTGCGATGGTTTTAGTTTTACCGGAAAAGGATAGCAAAACAATAAAAAAGCATGCTTCCCTCCTATCTTTTTGGAGATGAGGTTTATAAAATTTAGGTATCTGCCTAAAATAAAAATAATCGCTTTTTGCATTGATGCTACAAAGTTAAGGCTTTAACTTACCTGGTGTTTGTTAAAAGAAAGGGAAATGCTTTAATCCAGGGACTTTTTAAGATGAACACCTTCGACCTATTTACTTCCCTTGTGCAGTTTATAGAAGAAAATCGCCTATGACCAAAGCTGCTAATGTCTCTACAATTGGTACAGCTCTAGGCACTACGCATGGATCATGGCGACCTGTTGCTTCAAGGTTGATATTTTCTCCTGAGTTTGTAATGGTTTGCTGTGATACTCCTATAGTAGCGGTTGGTTTAAAAGCTACTCTAAAAACGATATCCATTCCATTGCTTATCCCACCTTGAATACCTCCCGAATTATTGGTTGTTGTTTGTGTTTTACCATCCGCTAACGTAAATGAATCATTTACCTCTGAACCTCGTTTGCTGCTCATTTCAAAGCCACCTCCTATTTCAAAACCCTTTACTGCATTGATGCTCATCATGGCATGTGCCAGTGCTGCATTTAATTTATCAAAAATCGGGTTTCCTAGTCCTGCAGGAACGCCTTTAATCACACATTCTATTACACCACCAAGACTATCTTTTTGAGCACTAGCTTGGTGTATAGCGTCAATCATTTCCTTGGCTATGTGTTCATCAGGACAGCGCACTATATTTGATTCAACGCTATCTAAGCTATAGTATCTAGGCTGAGTAATTAGCTTTATAGTGCTTATTTGATGCACATACGCTCCGATGTAAACCCCTTTTTCTTTAACCAATAAATCTTGCACTAAGGCTCCAGCGGCCACCCAACCTGCGGTTACTCTTGCACTGCTGCGACCACCTCCTCGGTAATCTCTTATGCCATATCTCGCCTCATAGGTATAATCGGCGTGACTAGGCCTATACACCTCCTTTAAGTGAGAATAGTCTTTAGAATTTTGATTCGTATTCTTAATCTGAAAATGGATTGGTGCACCGGTAGTTTTACCTTCGAAAACACCACTATTAATGATTACTTCATCGTTTTCAGTACGAGGGGTAGCGATACTACTTTGGCCTGGCTTTCTTCTGTCTAATTGATATTGTATGAACGTCTTATCTATCGGGAATCCAGAAGGGAATCCGTCTAGCACCGCTCCTATCACTTCCCCGTGCGATTCACCGTAGCTAGTAAGTCTAATATTCTTTCCTAAGGTATTCAAATTGGGTACGAAGATACACTAGAGTTTTTGGATTAGTCTAACCCCTTTGCCTCCTCTTCCACAATAAAGCCAACCCGCTTCAAATCTTGCCAAAAGTGAGGATACGATTTTTTTACGACCTCTTTATCTTCAATTAAAATTGGCTGCAAAACGGCTAATGGCGCAACGCACATAGCCATTCTATGATCGCCATAAGTTTCAAAGTACGTGTCTGGTCTAAGATCAAATTGAGTAGCATCCAATTTCCAAAGCTCTTCCTCTTTCGTTAATTTCACTCCCATTTTAGCTAAGTGCCGCGTAAGTGCATCTTCGCGATTGCATTCTTTGTACTTTAGGCTATCTAACCCTCTCAGATTCACATTTTTTTTGCCAACTGCAGGTATGAGCATGGCGAACGTCATAGCTGAATCGGGAAATTGAGTGTAATTTAAGTCCGTTACTACTTCGATACTGCCTTCTTCCTTTTTAGTAACACGAATACCACCATTTTTTTCTTCAAAAAACATAGCCTTATTGCCTACATCGTAGAGTTTAGTTCGTTCTTTTGACATATTGTCTAAGCGTAATCCAGGAAAAAAAAGATCTACTTCTTTGGCCAGATGCGCTATACTTAACCAGTAGTAGAAAGAGGTCCAATCAGGCTCAATTTGGAAATACTCCCCGTCAAATTTTTGTTGTTTACTTACGCCCAGGTATTGACCTTTAATGAACACGGTAAAACCCATTCTGCGTAAGCATGATATCGTAAGTTGAACGTAGGAATACGAAGACATTTTAGTGTTAACTTTTAAGTTAAACTCACCTTCTATCATAGGAGCTATGAGTAACAGTGCAGAAATAAATTGACTACTTTTTACAGCCGTTACATCCATTAGTTTGGCACTTGCACAAAGTGTTGTTCCGTTAACTTTAATGGGCGCGAAACCTTGATTCTCTAGGTATTCAATATCTGCTCCAAAAACTCTTAATGCATCTACTAATTCTGCAATGGGTCGTTGATGCAATCGTTCTGTACCTCTAATAATCCATTCGCCTGGCGTTACTGCAGTATAAGCCAATAAAAACCGAAAGGCTGTTCCTGCATCTTCAACATCCAAATGATGTGAATCTTGTGACAGAATACGCGCCAATAATTGTGTGTCATTCGCTTCCGAAAGATTATCCAAAAAAACACCCGGCTCATAGAGTTTTTGTAGCATCAGCAATCTATTGCTTATACTTTTAGAACTTGGCAACTTTACATCTCCTTTTACAACCGACGATGGGTGCGAGAGTCTTATCATTTAAGATTTGCTAAAAACTCAAGTCCATCTTTTATAAGCGAAGCTTCCACATACTGGTCATGAACACCTTGGCCAATGCTTGTAATTAAAGAACAGTTTATCCCTAGATCTGTATTTTTTTTATCCTTCAGCAGATAAGGCTTTAAATCGTCGTATGTGGGTATATCGTCACTAATTCCACTTACTACGCGTTGCAATACAATGGTTATTTCATGAAGTTCATCTTTGCTTAACCCCGCCATCTCTGTACTTATATATCCTTCCACTATCATACCTAAGGCTACTGAAACTCCGTGCGAAAGCGATTCGTTTTCGTCATTTATTTTTAGGCTAAACGACTCTATTGCGTGACCAATGGTATGCCCAAAATTAAGACGTTTTCGTATACCTTGATCTCTAAAATCTTGATCGACATGATTTTTCTTAATCGCTATGGAATCAAGAATGAGTTGATTTTCAAGATGTTGATTTTCTTGAAGAAAGAGCATTTTTACCTGATCATAATGGGACCTATCTGCAATAAGACCATGCTTAAGCATTTCCACATAACCATTTACTTTTTCCTTGTATGATAAGGTTTCTAGGAAAATATCGCATATGAAGATTTCTTCAGCCTCATTAAACGAACCAATATAGTTTTTGTATCCCATGAAGTTTACTCCATTTTTACCCCCTACAGAGGCATCAACCATTGCCAACAAACTAGTAGGAACTAAAACTGATCGTATCCCTCTTTGAAAACATCCTGCTGCAAAAGCCCCCATATCACAAATCACCCCTCCTCCAAGACATAGTAAAATTGTTTCTCGTGTTGCGCCAAACTCAGCAAGCTTTTTCCAAATAAACTCGCAGCTATCCAGATTTTTGTACCCTTCTCCATAGGGCACATTAAAATAAGGAACTTCTTCCAAAAGTAAGGGATAGCAATAATTCATGGTGTGCTCATCGGCCAGAACAATGATGTTCGCTTGATTTTTTTGCACATAAGTCTGAAGACTAAATATATCTGTTTTCAAGCTTTCAAAGGTATTGTAACTATATTTTATTCATTCTATCCTTTTTTGCTGATTTTATGAACAGAATCACTTTTCTACTTCACAAGATGAGAGAAAGCACACCACATTAATTGCGTTTAAACAACTATTCCTTTCTCTTACAAGTTGATTAAAGATCATCAGAATGTTGATTTTTTAGGCAATTAGTTACTCCCACTTTTAACTTGATTCCGCACTTTGACCAAAAAGCTTTGCATTTATGCACCATTCGGCTGTTACTTTGAACCATTATATGAAGAATTACGTTTGGATCATTATAATTCTGTTGGCAGCTGTTGGAGTTTATTATTTAGTGGGAAGCAGAAACGGTGAAGCTCACCTACGCGACGCCAGTAATTTTGCCGTAAATGACGTACGAAAAATAGACCTAATAACCATTAAAGATAGAGAAGGACAGACCATTGTTCTTGAAAAAAAAGATGGATCTTGGATATTAAACAAAGAATACAAAGCTAGTCAAGCCGCCATTGACTTATTACTCAACGAAACAATAAGTCAAATACGCATAAAAGGACCCGTTCCAACCGCAAGTCGTGAAACTGTAATTCGACGTATGGTGGGAAACTCTAAACATGTTAAAATCTATGAAGACGGCGAGCTAATTCGAGATTATTATGTTGGGCCACCTAACTCCGATCAATCGGGTTCATTTCTTCATATTGAAGGCTCTAAGACTCCTTACGTTGCCCATGTACTCGGTTTTGATGGCGTGTTAGATCCCAAATACAGTACTGATATTCAAGATTGGTACGACCGCACAGTTTTTGACTACAAACCAGGTGAAATCGCCAAAATAATAGTTACAAATTACGAAGTGCCATCGGAGTCTTTTACCCTATCTCGCATGGACAGTACCTACCGCATACAACCTGCTGTTAGTCATCTTTCTCAATCAGCAGCAAGAAGTTACTTCTCCCTGTTTACCTTTAAAAATTTTGAAGGATTTGCCAATTATCTTACGCCTAAAAGTAAAGATTCAATCACGAAATCTATGCCTTGTATGACCATTACAGCAGAGCTTACCAATGGTAAAATACAAGAGCTGAGACTGCACAGAAAAGGAGGAATAACAGATGGACAAACCTTAGTTGACAAAACAGGGAATACCATTATTCAAGACACCGAACGCTATTTTGCCACTTTTACAGGTTTTAAGCAACTGGTTACTGTTCAGGAATATGTTTTTGGTAAATTGATAACAAGACGCAGTTTCTTTGATTCTAGCTTTGGTCAAAAACCATAAGTAGCAGCAGCAGTTCTCCATTTTTCAAGAACCGTAAGCATATCATGTGGCAATTCTGAATCAAAATGCACCCATTCTTTAGTCGTAGGATGTATAAAACCGAGTGACTTAGCATGCAAACCTTGTCTAGGCATGATACTGAAGCAATTATCTACAAAATGTTTGTACTTACTGAAAATAACACCTTTTAAAATGCGGTTCCCACCATATTTTTCATCGCTAAAAATAGGATGTCCCAAATGCTTTAGATGAACCCTTATTTGGTGTGTACGCCCTGTCTCCAGGTTGCATTGAACTAGCGATGTATACACAAAATCTTCTAGAACTTTATAGTGCGTCACGGCGTGTTTCCCTCTTTCCTCGCCAGGATCTGTAACCACAAAGCGCTTGCGGTCATACTCATCTCTGCCGATAAATGATTCCACCGTTCCCTCTTTAGGTTCAAAGCTACCCCATGCTAACGCTAAGTAGGTACGCTCAATAGTGTGATCTTTAAACTGCTTACTAAGATGCGCCATAGCTTCATCTGTTTTCGCAATCACGAGCAATCCACTGGTATTTTTATCAATACGATGTACCAACCAAGGACGCTTTCCTGTGTGAGTTGCTTTGTCGTTAAGTATATACGCTAGTGCATTAATTAAAGTGCCTGTTTTATTTCCAAAACCAGGATGTACTACCATGCCAGCCGGTTTATTCACAATCATAATTGCATCGTCTTCATAACGAATATCTAATGGAATATCCTGTGCAATAACCTCTAATTCTTCGGGTTCCTTATCTACCAATACTTCAATGGAATCATTAGGCTTAACCTTATAGTTAGACCTCACCGCTTTGCCACCCACTATTACTTGTTTGCGCTCTATAGCTTCTTGCAGCTTGTTTCGAGAAGCACGCTCTATTCTGTCTACTAAGAATTTATCGATTCGCAGAGGCTCTTGACCTTTATCTACGGTAAAGGCATATTTCAAGAAAAGGCCATCTTCCTGTACCTCTATATTTTCCTCTGAATTAATGGGCATTTCTGTTCTTTATATTTAACGCTAGCTTAATATACGAAGAACGCCTATTAAGTTTATTTTTGCGGCAACAAAGGTATTAGGAAAATTACATGATAACACACGAATCGTCTTTAGAGAATTTTACAGAGCAATTTGACTACGTTTTAGAAAACTATTCAGCTCACGGTTTAGACGTAAAAAATTACAATAACATCGTTTTAGGTGGATTGGGCGGCAGCGGAATAGGTGCCGTAATAATCAAAAACTGGTTGTTTGATAAATGTCCAATTCCTATAGAAACAGTAGCAGATTACCATTTACCTAATTATATCTCGGCGAAGACATTAGTAGTCTTAAATTCGTATTCAGGCAATACGGAAGAGACCATTAGCCTATTTCACGAAGCAAAAGAAAAAGGATGTCATATAGTCGTAATCGCTGGAGGCGGAACAATGCAAGCACTTGCAGAAGCAAATAACGTAAAGCATTACGGATTAAAAGGTGGATTCCAACCTCGTATGACTATTGGCCTAGGCCTTAGTTATCTTGCGCTTATTTTAGGTGAACTTATGGGTGATGATCAACGTGCAGAACTAGAATCAATTAGAGCCTATTTTGAAGCTGAAATGCCTCGTATGCAAGAAAGCGCTCAACGTATTTTTGATTTCTTTAAAAATACTCCTTCGAAAAAATTTGTTATTGTAGCCGACAGACAGTATGCGCCAGTTGCGGTACGTTTCACACAACAATTACAAGAAAACGCTAAACTAGAGGGTTTTGTGAGTGTGTTACCCGAAGCAAACCATAACATGATTGAGTCTTATACTCAAAAGTTAGATACTAACTACGTGATGTTATACTCCACTTTAAATCCGAGAGTTGAAGCTCGATTTGATTTCTTAATTTCTCACTTAGAGTTGGAGAACAATAAAGTTTTTCCGCTACACGTGCCAGAATTTACGCTTCAATCCATGTTTGACATTATATATAGACTAGACTGGGTAAGTATTCATTTAGCTAACGAGTTAGGTGCTGACCTTATGAATGTGCCCATTATTATGAATCTAAAAGGATTCTTAAGTGATTTAGAAATCGTAGAAGGCGAATAGTTATATCCCGCAGATTATAAAAAAATGCCAAGTTTTTACTTGGCATTTTTTTATTTCGGTAAATCTCAACTGCGCCAGCGATTGCCCCCAATACAAATTTTTATTGCATTGACATTGGATTTTAGGGTTGCTTTCTGAATTATAATTACAGAACTGAATTTTGTATGCCCAAAACACATTATTTTATCTTTTTTCAAACCTTTTTACCCTTTGCATTAATAATTGACTAAAATTTGCAATTAATAAAAAATGAAGAATCTACACACACATACATAAAAAGTAGATTCTCTTTTAGGTGACAATAATGAACAAATCTCAATTTACCAAAGGCGGCGCTCTTGTAGCCTTAGGTATCGTTTTTGGTGACATAGGCACCTCTCCGCTTTATGTTATGTCGGCTATTACGCATGGACAACCTTTTTCAGAACAACTGGTTCTTGGCGGTCTTTCTTGTGTTCTGTGGACCTTAATACTTCTTGCCACAGGAAAATATGTACTCTTAGCCCTTAATGCAGATAATCATGGAGAAGGAGGAATATTTGCGCTATACGCTAAGTTAAAAAAGCGTGGACCTGCTTGGATTATTGTACCATCACTCATAGGATGCGCCACGCTAATGGCAGACGGTTTTATAACCCCAGCCATATCCATTTCTTCGGCCATAGAAGGGCTTAATGTAAAAATGCCCAGCCTCCCAACCATTCCTATTGTTATAGCCATCATATCGGGACTATTCTTCATTCAAAAATTTGGTACAGAGTCAATTGGTAAATATTTTGGTCCTATTATGATTGTGTGGTTCACACTCATTGCAGGTTTAGGTTTGCGTCAGATCATGATAGAACCCAGTGTACTTGTGGCACTGAGCCCTTACTATGCTTTGACCTTTTTAATAAATTATCCAGGAGCAATTTGGGTCATGGGTGCCGTTTTCTTGTGTACAACAGGAGCCGAAGCTATGTATTCCGATCTTGGCCACATCGGAAAGAAAAATATACGTGCGTCATGGATATTTGTAATTATTTGTCTATTTCTGAGCTACTTAGGACAAGGAGCCTTTTTGCTTAACACGCAAGCAAATCATACAAGCGTGTTTTATTCACACGTTCCGGATGCACTACTACCGTATGTCATTTTTATAGCAACACTTGCTGCTATTATTGCCAGCCAGGCACTTATCACGGGAGTATTTACCCTGGTGAGCGAGGCTATAAAATTAAAACTTTGGACTAACCTAGCAATTAAATACCCCGCTACTGAAAAAGGACAAGTTTATGTGCCGGCAATTAATACGCTTCTTTTTTTAGGCTGTCTATTGGTAGTCGCTATATTCAAGCGTTCGGCAGACATGGAAGGTGCTTATGGTTTAGCTATTTCTATAGATATGCTGATGACTAGTTTGCTACTCTTCACCCTCTTTTTTGTGGGAGTTAAGAAAAAAACAAAGTGGTGGATATTGTTCGCTATTCTGGTTTTTGTGAATATTGAGCTTATTTTCTTGGTTTCTAACTTATCTAAATTTGCCCATGGAGGCTGGTTTCCATTAGCTGTTTCTGTACTCATTTTTGGATTGTTATACCTGTATTATAAAGCCCGTCAACTACGAGGCAAATACGAAGATTTTACTACCGCTGATAAACTTGTTCCGGTATTAGATCAAATACAACAAGACAAAAGCCTTCCCTACGACTACACCAACCTGGTTTATTTTACGCGTTCGTCATTTTCGAAAAACATCGAGAAGGCTATATTACATTCTATCACCATTTTTAGACCAAAGAAAGCAAGGTTTTATTGGTTACTGAATATCAATACCACGGACAACCCCAGGGGGATCAGCTACAAAGTAGAAGAATTATCTAAAAATTCGTCTTATTTTATAAATGTGTGTTATGGTTTTAAAGAAGAGCACCACATTGAGTACTTAATGCGAAAAGTATATGCGGATTTAGGCTTAGCTGAATTAGAGGACAGCGTAGTTTTTAAAACCAAGGAATCCAAGCGTTTTGAGCCCGATTTTAAATTTATAGTACTCAATACTCGCCTTTCTGCTTTAAATCGCTTATCGGTGATTAATAGCATGGCCGTGCGTACCTATCGCGCTATTAAATCAATAGGTTTATCTTCTCAAACTGATTTTGGCCTACATCCTAGTGTTTACAGTCAAGAATTTTTTCCTTTGGTTTTAGGACGTACGATTAGCCAGAAAATAAAAAGGGACGGAGAGGATAACGAGTAAGAAACAATTAATAATCGTAATCTGATGAGGAGCTAGGATTAATGGTTCCTATTATTGGCAATCACCGCTTCTATTGTCCATTCTTTATTGGATAAAATAGCGTTGATCGATTGTCTTGTAGGTGTTTTTTAGGTGCCAACAAAAACTCACGTCACATGCTGAAAACATTATCTTGGTTATCTATTTTTATCTTTATTTTTCTTTCCACTAGCAGCTTGGCAAAACGTTTATAACCTGAGCTGTGTCGAAGGTTTTTTTAACTAAAAACATCCTTCATTCATTCGGTGAGGAGAGTTCTATGATGTGCCGTAGCGAATATTGAGAATTTATATTTTGAACTGAATTTCGTGTTGTTTTTTTAGTCATATTTGCGTCCGATTTAAAATATACATGGTTTGGATATGCCTTATTGCTGTGCTCCTAGCATTGCTATTGATTGATTTGCTCATACTCAGCAAACGTAGTGACAAAACCAATCAAAAGGCAATCGCCATAGAAACGACGTTTTGGGTATCTATAGCCTTACTTTTTTCATTAGTCGTATACTATTTATATGACAACGCTTTGGTTAATAATCCAAATCGACTCACAGCCAGCGAGGCAACTGTAAAATATATTAGCGGATATCTTATTGAGTTATCGCTTAGTATGGACAATCTTTTTGTCATTGCTATGATTTTTACATCGTTCAAGATTCCTATACAATCACAACATAAAGCATTATTTTGGGGCATATTAGGTGCTCTAGTTTTTCGCGGACTTATGATTTGGCTAGGAGTTGTCTTAATCAATCAAATAAGTTGGATTACTTACATATTTGGTGCTTTTTTACTGTATACAGCCTTCAAAATGTTGGTTACGGATGAAGAATCAAATGACAAAAAATACATCACATTTGTTCGTAAATATTTTAAGGTTACCGAGGAGCTAGATGGCGACAAATTTTGGACCGTTCACAATGGCGTACGCATGGCGACACCGTTATTTGCTGCCTTGGTTATGATCGAATTTACCGATTTAATATTTGCTGTAGATAGCATTCCCGCTGTTTTAGCCGTTACAACAGATCCTTTCATTGTTTTTACTTCCAATATTTTTGCTATTTTAGGGTTACGTGCTATGTATTTTTTCTTAGCTAACATGTTAGACCAATTTGTGTATTTAAAATATAGCGTGTTTGCCATCCTACTTTTTGTGGCAGTCAAACTACTTACTTTATCATTTATTCATATACCAGAATGGGTTTCATTACTATTCATAGGTTTATGTTTAGCAATTGGAATTTTTATTTCCATCAGACATTTAAAAGCTACAACCAACCAAGACTCATAATCATG
>CAMDCQ010000009.1 GCA_945890595.1 Chitinophaga pinensis | reverse complement strand
AATTTTAGTGCTGTATTACCAGTTGCTCAGTGGTAGTCTTGTTATCTAAACCGATTTGTAAAAAATAAGTACCATTTATTAGATGTTTGGTCTCTAAAAAATTGATCCAATTATCCATTTTACCTTTTTCTACTACTTGGCCATGTAGGTTAGTGAGCTGGTAGGTGGCGCCTGGCAAACATCTTACTTTCACATAGTTTGCTGCAGGATTTGGATATACAACTAGTTCTAATTCTTCCAGTTGGTGTAGGTTTAATGTTGGCATTTTATTTAGTATACTGTCTGCTTTCATGGCATTGGGAATGCCATGTCCGTAGGCAATATCAGGCGTAAAGTAGCGATCGCAGCTTCTTAAAATTGCTTCGGTTACTTGGGCATTGGTTTTGGTAGGATGAGCTCCTTTTAAACACGCTACAAGTCCCGCCACTAATGGTCCAGAAAAGGAAGTTCCGCTGCCTCGCATTAAAATTCCTTCACCGTTTGGAACGGTATTTTTACTGCCCATACCGCAAAGATCGGGTTTGATACGGCCATCCGCACTTGGGCCTCTGCTGCTAAATCCAGCTATGGTTCCAAAACTATCAACCGCACCCACACATAACACATTTTTACCGTCACATGGCGCCGTGATGTAATACCACGGTTTATTGCCAGAATTCCCTGCACTGTTGGTTATAAAAATGCCACGGGCCGCCGCATTCTCTGCAGCAATGGTGATCAAGGTGCTTTTGCCATCCATATCAAAGTAGGTATAATCGCCTTCGAGGGAATCAAACTCCGAATAGCCTAAACTACTGTGAATTATGTCTACACCTATAGAATCAGCCCATTCCATAGCGCGCAGCCAGTTGAGTTCTTCTATGTGTTTTTCGGTAGGGGCGTCTTCTGTACGGGCTAATACAAATAAGGCACCTGGAGCGGCGCCCACCATGCTATCCGGGTAATTAATGCCAGCCAAGGCGAGTACTTGCATGCCATGGGTACTCTCTCGCCATGTTAGTGTATCGTTGGTTACAAAATCTCGTGAGGCTATGATTTGGTTATTGGCCCATAGCGAATCAAAAATAGGAAGGGAGTCTACCTTGTAAAACCCGGCATCAAACAGAGCCAGCTTTACGCCTTTTCCGGTGTACCCTTTTTGGTGATAAAGGTCTAAGCCCATCAATTCTATTTGCCTATCGCCTTGACCATAGCTAAATTCCTCGTTGGTTTGCTCTTGTGCTACGTGGTATTTACCAAGCAGTTCTGTGCGCGCCACGCAGGCTAAGCTTTCTGCTTTGGCACGGTCTGAAGCATGAATGCAAGCTGCATTAAGCCATTTGCTTTGGCCCAGTACTTCAATGTTATTTTGCTTTAGCAGTTGCACGTAATCGAGGCACACATCCGCCTTAAAGTAATCGGTTTCGTTACTACACTTGTCTGTGAAATAAGCCCAAGCGGTGGTTTGTGCATAGGTTTGGATGCTTGCCAATAGCAAACAAGCGATGACGCTAGTTTTCCAATAATTGTTTAAGTTCATTTAATTTCATTAATGCCTCAATAGGAGTGAGGCTCTCAATATTAATATGGTCAAGGGTTTGAATAATTTCAGCGGATTTAGGGTCGGTTACTTGAAATAGATTCAATTGATAGTTGGTATCTTTTGCTTTTTTAATGGATTCTTTGGTACTGATGCTTTCTCTATCACTTTCCAATTGTTTTAGGATGATGTCGGCGCGTTTTAGTACCTTATTTGGAATGCCTGCCATTCTCGCTACATGTATTCCAAAACTATGCTCACTTCCGCCTTTTTTCATTTTGCGTAGGAAAATAACCTTTTTTTGTTTCTCTTCGGTACTCACATAATAATTAACCACCCCCGGAAAGCTAGATTCTAGTTCGTTAAGTTCGTGATAATGGGTAGCAAATATGGTTTTGGGTTTGGTATTGTCTTGGTTTAAGAATTCGGCAATACTCCAAGCTAAGCTCACACCATCAAAAGTACTGGTGCCTCTGCCTATTTCGTCGAGTATGACTAAGCTACGGTCACTTAGGTTGTTGAGAATTGATGCTGTTTCTACCATCTCTACCATAAAGGTAGATTCGCCTTGTGAGATATTGTCTGAAGCGCCTACACGGGTATATATTTTATCAACTAAACCAATGTGCGCGTGCTTGGCAGGTACAAAACAACCTATCTGCGCAAGTAGCACCGTGAGTGCAGTTTGTCTAAGTATGGCAGATTTCCCCGACATGTTAGGGCCGGTAAGAATAATAATCTGCTGCTCTTCCTTGTTTAGGTAAATATCATTGGGAATATACACTTCACCACGCGCCAATTGCTGCTCGATAACGGGATGTCTTCCGTCCTTGATCGCTAGGCTATAATCATCGGATATTTCGGGTTTGCTGTAGTCGTAATGTTGGGAGATAAACGCAAAACTACACAGGCAGTCTAGCTTTGCAATAACACGTGCATTGTGCTGCACATTGGTAATGTACACGTTTAACCGCTCAATTAATTCGGCATAAATGCGTCCTTCTATTTCGCCAATTTTATCATCAGCAGCTAATATTTTTTCTTCAAATACTTTTAATTCAGGGGTAATATAGCGCTCAGCATTTACCAAGGTTTGCTTTCTAATCCAGTCTTCAGGTACTTTTTCTTTGTGCGAATTGGTTACTTCCAGGTAGTATCCAAATACATTGTTAAAGGCCAATTTTAGACTAGAAATGCCACTTTTTTCGGCTTCTCTGTTTTTGAGGTCAAGCAAGAAATCTTTGGCATTATTGGATAAGGATATATACTCATCGAGTTCTGCATCTAATCCCATTTTGAGCACACCTCCTTTGCTCAGCACCACAGGAGCATCTTCGGCAATATGTTGGTCTATTAGCGACACAAAATCTTCGCATAAAAAAAGCTGCTCTGCTAATTTCTGAATAGGTTTGCACGCCACTTCACTGCACTTTTGCTTGATATGTGCCACAGACTTCATGGCGGAAGATAAGTGGAGCAGTTCTCTTGGATTTACCCTACGCAGGGCAATTTTACTAATTAAGCGTTCCAAATCACCAACCAATCGGATATCTTCTTTCAGCGCGTCGTAGAGTGGAATATCCGTCATTAGGTATTCTACCGTATCTTGTCTTAGTCTTATTTCATCGATATCTAAAAGAGGCAGAATGAGCCAGTTACGCATCAATCTACTTCCCATAGGCGATATGGTTTTATCTACTACATCTAACAGTGATATGCCCGTTGGATGATTACTGTGAATGATTTCTAGGTTTCGGATGGTGAAGGAGTCAATCCACACATGGCTTTGTTCGTCTATGCGTTTTATGCCATTGATGTGCTCTAAATGGTTGTGTTTGGTTTGATTTAGGTAATGAATTATAGCACCGGCAGCAATGGTCGCCTCTTCCATGTGATCTATGCCAAATCCACGTAATGACTCAATATTAAAATGCTTATTGAGTTGTTCTTTGCAATAGTCGGCTTCAAAAAACCATTTATCAATAGCGTAGGAATAATACTCTTCGCCATAGGTTTTATCAAATTGATCTCTATAGGCTTTACTTAAAATAATTTCAGAGGGTTGGAATGTTTTAATTAGTCGCTCTATGTAATCTCGATTGCCTTGAGCGACCATAAATTCTCCAGTGCTTAGGTCTACAAACGATACGCCTACCAGGTTTGCGTGCTCGTGTATGGCAGCCAAAAAATTATTTGTTCGGCTGTCAAATGTTTTATCGTTGGCCGATACGCCGGGGGTAATAAGCTCTGTAACGCCTCTTTTAACAATACCTTTGGCGGCTTTTGGATCTTCCAACTGTTCGCATACTGCCACCCGCTGACCAGATCGTATGAGCTTAGGTAAGTAGGTGTCTAACGAGTGATAAGGAAATCCTGCCAGCTCAATCTTACTTCCTCCATTGTTTCGGTAGGATTGAATAATATCTAATATTTTAGAAGCTAAAATAGCGTCTTCGCCAAACATTTCATAAAAATCGCCCACTCTAAACAGAAGTAAAGTGCCCGGATATTCGGCCTTTATTTCTCCATATTGCTTCATGAGTGGAGTTTCTTTTGACTGGTTTACTTTTGTACTCAAATTAAGAAAGTATTTTGACTCGCAAGGTAAAAAACCAAGACTTGAATAGACTCACTGTTGAAAAGTATAGGAAAGTTTCTAAGTCGCCTATTATCGTAGTGCTGGATAACATACGAAGTATGCATAATGTGGGCGCTATTTTTAGAACTTCAGATGCGTTTAGGGTGCAAAAAATATACTTATGCGGGATTACAGCCACACCACCACACCGAGATATACGTAAAACAGCGCTAGGTGCCGAAGAGAGTGTAGAGTGGGAGTACACAGAAACAACACAGCTAGCACTTGAAATGCTGCAAGATTGCCATATTTGTGCGTTAGAACAAGTGGTAGACAGTGTACCCTTGCGTGAGGTAAGTCTGCCTAAGGATAAAACCATCGTGCTTATTGTAGGCAATGAAGTGGATGGTGTAGATGATACCGTGATAGCGCGATGTGATCAGGTTATAGAAATCCCGCAATTTGGTACAAAACATTCTTTTAATGTGAGTGTTTCTGCAGGTATAACGCTTTGGGAAATGTTTAATAAAATCAATGAATAAGAGGATTACGCATATCGCATTAATGATGTTGTGCCTTTGTGCATTTTATCTTACCACAACGGCCAGTGTTGTGGTAGATAAGAAAGTAGAACAGATTAAAACAGAGATACAACGCATAGACCTTTTAGATGGCAAAGAAGACCAATTGGTGTTCTTGAAAAGTGATTTGCAAAGCGAATATGCTACGCAAACCTATTTGGTTTCGAGTATTGCTATTGTCGAAAAAATCATGGAAAATGGGGCGTCTACCGACGTACAAAAAGTAGATCAACTCAATAGAACGATGGCCGTTCTTAAAGAGGTGAATGCTAAAAATGTACATTTTTATACCCGTGTTAAACCCATTTTTGATCTCATTCATAAAGTTCAACTTGTAGATGACGAAACACAACTCAATGCGATTCTAAAAAGCAATGTATTTGCGTCGCTTAATCTGATTGCTTTTTATATTGATAGGCCAGTGGCTGAGGCTTTTTTTGTGGCGGCGGCACGCACAGAGCCCACGGAATTAATCAAGCATTACATCGAAATAGATTACAAGCCGTTTAGCGGTAAAGTACTAGACGAGCTGTGTAGGGTAGCTCCGATGAAAATTAAGACCTATTTACACACTTGGAATCCCGTGCACCAGCGTGTTAAAACGA
Source organism: Chitinophaga pinensis (assembly GCA_945890595.1). Classification (GTDB taxonomy): domain Bacteria; phylum Bacteroidota; class Bacteroidia; order NS11-12g; family UBA9320; genus UBA9320. The sequence goes on along the minus strand of CAMDCQ010000009.1, from coordinate 17,351 downwards.
GCCAAACCCCACTCACTAAGGAATTGTATCGGATATATCAAGAAAAAGGGACTACTTCACGGGCATATATTCTTATCAACGATATTTATAACGGAAAGCTCAGTATAGACGAAGCGCATACTATTGCCAAAGATGATGTTTCTCTGTTTACGTACCTCATCAAAATGCGTTCTGCTTCGCCCCTTAATGGAGAGCACTCGGTGGATGAAGCCTTGATGTACCAAAGCCTGAAACAAGTACAGCTCGTTAATGAGTTACACGAAGAAAGTGATGCGGTGCGATTTAAAAGTATGGAGAGGTTCAGTGCGCACGAGATTTATACCTTGATGGTGTACAGTGAAAATGAAATTTACACCTCTACTTTTCTAGGAATGTATGCTCAAATGATGGCAAAAATGGATGTAAAAAGCAGTTTTGAATTTTTACATCATGCTGATTTTAATAAGTTTAGAACCTTTATCAAAATGGCTGCAGGGTACAACACCTTGAATTCGTTTTTGGCAAAAATGACAGCATATGAAAAACAAAAGTTGTTTACCAAATTGGTAACCGGATTGCAAAATGCCAACGATAATTTAGAAAGCGCCGTCGCTATTGCAGATACCTACGGAAGTCTAAAGTCAACAGCCAATAAAACACTATTTGAGCAGGCCATTTTAGAGTATTACGCACAAATTAAAGAACGCGACATAGAAGGAGAGCAACTCTACAGTCTTATCTTAAATGTGTTTGAAATAGGAGGGGGCTCAAGTTCAAAAAAGGCCTACACTCAGCAGGAGGTAAACCTTAGCATATTACCTATCAGTCGTGTGTTTAAAGAGAACAAAAACATACAACAACATTTCTTTTTTGACGATGAGGATGGAAGGGCGAGTTATGGTCATTTTTTAGCTACCTTTCAAGGTGGGAATTGGGAATTGATAGACCACGAAACCTTTGTGGTGATTAAATCTACGGCCGGAAAAAAGGTGGAGATGTACATCAATAAACCAGATACAGAATACGATGGTCAAGATGCCATCAAAGCCTATTTTCAAGAAACGGAGCGTTGGCCAGATGTGGTGGTGCATCGCGGACATTCATATTATGCCAGTGCGGCAATTGAAAGCTTAACACCCAATGCTGAAATTGTATTTTTAGGGTCATGTGGGGGTTACAATGCCATTTCAAGCGTACTTAAATATTCGCCAGAGGCGCAAATTATTAGTAGTAAGCAAATAGGCACGATGATGGTAAACGACGTATTATGCTATGAGCTGAATGAAGTTATACGCAGCGGAAAAGATATTGTATGGGATCAGCTATGGGCTAAGCTAAATGTGAAGCTAGCAACTGAAAGTAGATTCAACGATTATATCCCGCCGCACAAAAACTTAGGAGCTTTACTGATTAAAACATACCGAGAAATGCTTTAGAAAGTTAAGGACGGTTTTAAGCTATCATAAGTTAAATTGAAACCCTATGAGCAGTATAAGATCTGCTGGTTTTACGTCTACGTATGGGGTGCTGTGGTACCTTAATTGTCCGGTAAGATAGGTGGACACTTTTGAAAAATCGTGGTATAACCTCGGTTCAAAATAAAAACGTAAATCTTTTAAGTTGGTAAGGTTCAGTTGATAATAAACCGAAGTATTGATGTATGTTTTAGGTGCAATTGTATAGCGAATAAAGGCACTGTTGCTTAATCTAAGATTTTGAACATTCACTACATTGGGACTGTCTCTTAGGTACAATTCTTTCTCGTAAAACAGACCCGTTGAGATGTCAAAATAGTCCTTGTCTTTGCGGTAAAAATTATGTCGGTATCCGCCTCCTAATAGAAAGCGATAATTCATTTTTAAGGACTTTACCTTCTGTGTTTGGGTAAAGCCGTATACCGAGTGCTGATCTAGCGCATAATTGTACCTAAATTGGCTAATAATGTCAGACGATATGACTCTTTCATTCTGAGATAGGTAGCGATACCCTCCACTAAAACGCACCATGTGTCTATTTACCCTTTTGCCCAATACCAGAGTGGTGTTGATTTGAGTAAGATTAACATTGCCCGCCTGAAAGTTACCATCTAAGCTTGTACTTAACAATAAAGCACTATCCGTTGGTGCGATCATGTTTTCGGTATTTAAGATGGTTTGTGCGTGAAGGTTTGTGAAAAAATAGAAAACCAAACCAGATAGCATTATTCGGCAGTATTTGGGTTTTGGAAAGGTTTGAAGTGTCATGTACGGTTTGTGAATATGCACACCTGACCGGTTTTCTACGGCACAACTTTTTGGATATAAACGTGCGGACAGAGCGGTTAAAATGCTCGGCAAATATAAAATTCAGATAGGCAAACTATCACCGTAAAACACCTATAGTGTCTTATTCAAAAGACACTATACGGCAATACCTACTTATTAGATAAGGGTGTTTTATCAAAAAAATGGGCTCAAAAAAGACAGTCTAAGTAATCCTGGTAACTTAGCAAATTTGATCCTGTATCGTTCAGGAAGAAATGATAAGGGACTTTATTACTTGTAATTTTTGCATTACCGATATAGTGCCTATGCGCTTCAAATGAATTTTGGTGGTTTCTATAGCGGTGGTCGTATCTCTTTCAAGCATCTCCACTTCGCACATGTTCAAGAGTATTTCTTTGTGAGACTGTCCGTTTTTGTCGCAACTGGTAAGTAAAATAAATAAGGGCATGGTACTTTTTATTAAGGTTCATCTCAAAGCTAGGTCTATTCTGTATACATTGACTATAAGATGGTTTACATCATATCTTAAACTGATTCATATCATAATAGTGGTTATGCATCTATTCTACTTTTGAAAACGAGTTAAGGTATAGGCGATAAATAACCATGGAGTTCATAGATTATTATAAAACATTAGGAGTGAGCAAAACGGCCTCTGCAGAAGATATTAAAAAAGCATATCGGAAGCTGGCTAGGAAATACCATCCCGATCTTAATCCCAATAACAAAGAAGCTGAAAACAGATTTAAGGAAATCAATGAAGCGAACGAAGTTCTGAGTACTGTAGAAAATCGAAAGAAGTACGATAAGTATGGCAAAGATTGGCAGCACGGCGAGGCTTTTGATCAAGCGCAAAATAAACGAGATACCCAGCAGAGGTCGAGCGCAACGGGTAATTTTAATGAGCGTGATTTTTCCGATTATTTTGAATCCTTGTTTGGCAGCGCGGGTAATGCAAGATCTAATTCCAGGTTTAAAGGACAAGACTATACGACTACGGTCAAACTTCACTTGCGCGATGTATATCAAGCTCATCAGCAAGAACTTTCTGTAAATGGAAAGAAGATTAGAATCACCATACCAGCAGGCATAGAAAACGAGCAGGTTGTCAAGGTAAAGGGTAAAGGAGGTTCTGGCGTAAATGGCGGACCTTCAGGTGATTTGTTTATTCAGTTTGATATCGAAAATAATACAGCCTTTCAACGAAATGGTAATCATCTGTACCACACGGTACCTATTGATTTGTATACGGCTGTATTGGGTGGTGACGTGACGGTTGAAACATTTGACGGTAAAGTCAAATTAAAACTTGCACCTGAAACCCAAAACGATACAAAGGTTAAGCTTAGAAATAAAGGATTTCCGGTGTATAAAAAGGAAGGGCAATTTGGCGATTTAATTATTACGTATCATATTGAAATACCTACCAAAATTACAGATACAGAACGGGCACTTTTTACCCAATTACAAGCATTAAGATGAAAAAAAATAACTTGATATTAGTGGAGTCTCTTTGTCGTCATTATGAGGTAGAGTTGTCCGTTTTTTGGTCGTTAAACGACATGGGTCTCATCCAAATAGAAACCATAAACGAGGCTCCTTTTATAGCAGAAGCAACGCTTTCAGACTTGGATAAAATAGTGAGATTGCATACTGAACTTAATTTAAATTGGGAGGCTATAGACGTTGTATTTAACTTACTGCATCAAGTAGATGAATTGCAATTGGCATTAAAGTCTGTCCGCCAAAAACTCGATAGGTATCAAAAACAGGAGGACGTAAAAAAACGATTAAATGCCCTATAAAATGATACGATTTGGCATCGCCAGTTTTACAAAGCTAGATGGAGGTAAGTAAATGCCAATTTCAACTTGGTTTTGACGAGAATAACACGTCATCGTTTGAGCGAATAGATTAAATTTGACGATAATGCAATTTCGTTGTTCAAGCGTTTAGTGCAGCTCATTTTTAGGTAAACATGAAACAAGCAAGTATATGGTAGAAGCAGATAAATATCAGTCCATTTTTGAAACAACCCTAGACGGTATTATCGTAATAACCGACAGGGGACTAATCGAAGACATAAACTCGGCGGGGCTCGCTCTCTTTGGGTATGAAAAGTCTGAATTAATAGGGTTGAATATTAGCATGCTTATGCCGGAACCAGACGGGAGTAGACATGATTCCTATATCCATAATTATAAAACAACACGACAACCCAAGGTAATAGGAATAGGCAGAGAAGTAGAAGGGTTAAAGAAAAACGGAGAAGTGTTTCCTTTTAGATTGGCCATTAGCGAGTTTGTAGTGAATGAGAATCATTTTTTTACGGGTATCATTCATGACCTTACGCGCCCTAAAATCCAAGAACGAATTATTCGTGGGTATGCAGAAGAATTGGAGCAACGTGTAGAACAACGAACCGAAGAACTGAAGAAAGAAATAGAACTCAGGGAAACAGCGCAGAAAGCACTTATAAATAGTCAAAAATTATATGAAACGATAGCTTCTAATTTCCCGAATGGAACCATTTCAGTGGTTGATCGTAATTTTTCGATTGTGTATGCCGAAGGAAGTGAGTTGCGTAACCTCGGGGTTAATCCCTCGATTTTACTGGGTGCTAATTACCTTGATAATATCCCTGTCGCATGGCAAGTTGATTTCATGAAACACCTATCGGATGTCTTTGAAGGGCATGACCAGCAGTTTACCTATGGAGAAGATGATAAGATGTACAGAGTGCGTTGTGTGCCACTTTCACGGGTTATTAATGAAGTGGATCAGGTACTAATTGTAGAAAATAACGTTACCAGTGAGAAGCGAGCTGAACGCGAAATATACATGGCGCTCACCAAAGAAAAACAGTTGAACGAATTGAAAACTAATTTCGTTTCGATGGCTTCTCATGAGTTTAGAACACCATTAAGTAGCATACTAAGTTCGGCTGCTTTAATTGGCAAGTATCCCGAAACGCATCAACAAGACAACAGATTAAAACACTTACTTAAAATTAAAAATAACGTTCAAAATTTAACTATGATTTTGAATGACTTTTTGTCCCTTGAGAAAATTGAAGGTGGGTTTATAAAATACAACCCAGAAAGTGCATGTGTTGGAGACTTGATACATAGTGCTGCGGAAGAAATGCAAGAGTTACTAAAGCCAAATCAGCACATCGTTGTACGGGATTTAACAGACAATACCGCATGGCTAATGGACTCGTATCTGGTTCGAAATATGTTAACTAATTTGATAAGCAACGCCTTAAAGTATAGCGAAAAAAATATCACGCTTAGTGCAGAAATAGCTCGTAATAAGTTGTCTATTTCTGTACAAGATCAGGGTATCGGAATTAGTGAAGCAGATCAGAAAAATCTATTTAGCAGGTTTTATAGGGCGAGTAATGCAAGTCATATACAAGGCACAGGCCTAGGACTTAACATTATTAAACGATATGCAGATATAATGAAGGCACAGATTACGTTTGAAAGTGAACTAAACATAGGAAGTAAATTTACGATACAATTAGATGAAGAAAAGTAGTATTTTAATTATAGAAGACAACGTAGATATTCGAGAAAACATCTCGGAATTGTTGATGCTTAGCGGATATACAACCTATGAAGCACCTAATGGAAAACTAGGAGTGACCATGGCGCTAGAAAGGTTGCCTGATCTTATTTTATGTGACATTATGATGCCCGAATTAGACGGATATGGCGTGCTACATATACTCAGCAAGCACCAACAAACCCTTCATATTCCGTTCATATTTCTCACAGCTAAAGCCGAAAAGACAGATATGCGAAGAGGAATGACCCTTGGCGCAGATGATTACATAACTAAGCCTTTTGACGAATCTGAGTTACTCGTAGCCATCGAAAATCGACTTAAAAAGAGCCATCATAAACTAGAATTCGCAACTGTAGGTGGTCAGTTTAACGATTTATTCGCCCATAAAGTGATTAAAACCTATGGTGCAAAACAGTTGATATATACCGAAGGCGACACCCCAGCATACATCTACTTTCTACATCAAGGCAAGGTGAAAATTGTAAAGATGAATAAGGACGGCAAGGAAGTCGTATTGGAGTTGTGCAGTAACGATGATTTTTTTGGATATTGGGGTGTTTTGGAAGATCAAAATCATCAAGAAACAGCCGAGGTTTTAGAGGATAGTGTGATTTGGCAAATTCCGGTGGAAGACTTTACGTTATTATTGGTTCATAATCGTGAGGTAAGTATGCGGTTTTTAAAGTTGCTTTCTAAAAATTTATTGCTCAAAGAAAATAAGATGTTAGAGTTGGCGTACGAGTCGGTTCGAAAACGCGTTGCTAACGCCCTCGTTGCGTTAAGTGACATTTACGCAGTAAATGGCCATTTTTGTATGCGTGTACCGCGCGAATTGATTGCTTCTATGGCTGGTACCAGTGTAGAAACAGCCATCCGAATGTTGTCCGAATTTAAAGCAGACGCCTACATCGATATAGCAAGTAGTGAAATTACTATACTCAATTATGAGATGCTGAAAAAAGCTCCTTTTTGACGGATATCATAGTGCATTCTACGCATCGTCAGTAAATTAACCTACGCACCTGTACATCTTTGAACTCTAAAGTAAAAAGAATACGTGCAGAGTGTGGTACATATTGAATCATCCAGTGATTTAGTTTCCGTTTTTAATTCCGATTCAGGGGTAATTATTGACGTAAGAACGACAGATGATTTCAGTTTAGGACATATTCGAAATGCTATTAATTTAGATTTAATGTCTCCTGATTTTGCAGATTTTTTTGCAGATTTAAATCGAAATACGGAATTGTTTGTGTACTGTATGGACGGTATTCGAAGCAAAGTAGCTGTAAGTATTCTCAACGAAATGGGATTTAAACATATGGTCATTTTAACCAACGGTATTGAAACATGGGACGGAACACTTTTATCCTAACATTTTTCGGATTTTTGGTATTTATCGCAATACTTATCCCGTCTAAACAGCGTAAATCGATATCTATTTCGCCTCATGCAATTGAGGATTCGAGTGAACGTACACAACCACTTTTGCCAACCCACGGAGAACAGCAGTTTAAATGGTCGGCTGCTCCTAGACGATGCGGAGTTAGTAAAGTAAATTTCCAAAAAGAACCTAGGTGGGATGCTTACCAACACCAATCTGTACTACCACATTCAGCCTACATGAACGATTATAATCTTACGTATAAAACGAAACAAAAACATCCATGACCACTTCATATCACTCCAATCAAATCCTCAACCTCATTGCTTGTCTGGAAAAAGCGGCTCCCAAAAGTTGTTCTAAGCCCAAAAGTGAGATGTGCAGCAAATGCGTAGATCGCACCACTAGTGATAAGGCACTTCAAATCAAGCACTTCCTTGTACAACTCAGAGAGATGCAAGAAAAGGATATCCCACTTCCAGCTGCGCTAGAAACCCAAATTATTGAATTACTAAATCATTCCTAGTTTGAGGTATCAATAACTAAAATCATAGCGGATACTGATTTCAGACATAAATAACCGTTTGTAGTAGCATGATCTTTGAATTCATAAATTGGAGGTAAGCATTGCTTCAATTCAAAAAAGAAAACGATAAACCACATGAAATCAATACTTGTTCCCATAGACTTTTCTGAAAACGCTATGTCTGCCGTTAACTATGCAGGCGCATTAGCCAAGCTCTTGCAACTTGATTTACACTTATTGCACGCGATTCATAATCCTGTTGCGGATATAAATAGCTCCATTATTTTACTGGAGATTTTAATGGAGAACGCAAAATCATGTGCAAATCAAAAATTAGAGGCGACGGCCGAAACGATACAAGAACAATTTGGAATAACGCCCCAAATTCACATGGACTTTGGATTGGCCGCCGACTATATTATAAAAGAGTCGGAGAGTCTGGATGTAGATTTAATTGTAATGGGCACGAGTGGCGCCTCTGGATTTGTAGATAGTCTTTTTGGAAGCGTTACATCATCCGTCATAAAAAGGGGTAAAAAGCCTGTAATGGCTATTCCTGATGAGGCAAAATATGAAAAAGTAAAAGTGATTACTATGGCAAATGACCACCAAGAATCTATGGCTTTTGAAATGTCATTTATACATGATTTAGCCCAAAAGATGGAATCACGATTAGATATCATTTTTATAAAGTCAGAAAATACGACCTACCACCAAGAGATGATACTGAATGATGCCAAACTACGCCAAGTTTCTATCTGGGCGCCCAGTGTATTTGAAGGGATTACTACCTATTTAGAAAGAGAAGGTGCTGATTTACTGGTACTGAAACACCATGACAGAAACTTTTTTGAAGACCTGATTCACAAGAGTACCACGAAAGAAATTTTGCGAAAAAGCAGTATTCCGTTATTAATATTTTAAGTAAAACCAAGTTATGAGCACTTTTAAATTACAGTACTTGCACGAGATTCACCAAGAACATAGAATTTGGATAAAGGAGTTGGAATTTGCAGAAGATGAACTTTCCATCTTTACCCGCCGACTGGAAGAAGTGGTCACCAAAAATACCAAAATCGACGTCTTATCCAAAGCCGAACGATTTCAAAATCAATTAACTCGTCATCAAGAAGTTATAGATCAATTGAAGCAAGACGTACAAAAAGCGGAACATAAAATTGTTGAAATGGCTGAATCCAATACCGTAGCACCCGATCGAAAAAAAACCAATTTAAGCAAAGACTTAGTGCAGCGCATGGAAATGTTTACTTCACTATGGTCAGAACTTAAGGCTCACTTTATCCTATATCTAACTCAAGTTATCTAATGATTATAACACAAAACACGTTATTAAGCGAAATAAAAACTGAATTTTCTGCTCAATTCGAGGGATTAAAATTAGCATTTTTTAAGCATTCACACGGGTATACAGAGTCATCTTCTAAACGAGATATACTGACCGAAGACGGAACCATAGAGAAACTCAACTCCATTAGTTCTCCACTAACATTAAACTGGGAGGCACACATGACGGTTGCCGAGGTTGAGCGTAACTTAGAAAAGCACTTAGGTCTTCATGCACAGGTGTTTTGTAAACTAGGCCATACGTGGATAGAGACATCTAAAACAGACGATTACACCCTTGAGCATCAAATGGCAAGATCTAAAGAATCCCAAACCGCTAGCACATAAGCACGAGTATGAAGGTAGTTATTCTTACAGATTTTTCGGAGAGTGCGTTTAAAGCCATAGACTTTGTTTACCGTCACTTTAAAAGGGAGCAATTACAGGTAAGACTAGTACATTGTGTTACTAAACCTGGTTCCTCGGCGAGTACACTGATGCGGTTAGACGACTTGATGAAAATAGATGCTCAAAAAAATATGCTGGAGCTCACCACTAGGGTGCAGGAAATATACCAGAAAAGTCCAGATACCGTTATTTTATTCGGCCATTTGAAGAATGTGGTTAAACAACTTTCTGCCAGTGAGGAAATAGACCTTATCGTTATGGGAACTAAAGGAGAAACGAATCTGAAAAGTAGACTTATGGGTTCAATTACAGAGTCAATCATTAGAGCTTCAATTCTTCCCGTTCTAGCTATTCCTGAATCTTGGTATAACCATAAATTACAGTCGATTACCATCAGTACTGCTAAAAAAGAATTGGAGTCTGCGCCATTTTTGACACTCTTCATTGAAAACCTCTGCTTGGTAACGCCTCGATTTAACGTTCTTACTGTGACGAGCAAAGATCATCAAGGCCTTTTGCCACGTGCCCTGGACTTAGGTGGCATTTCGTTTAATGTACACACTATTGAAAATGAGGATGTTGTGGATGGTATCAATTCCTATATGGAATCTAATAGGATAGATATACTCTGTGTATATCATCGCCACAATTCAGCACTTGATTATCTCTTCAATAGGAGTATCACCAGGACTATTTGCGCAGATACGGAAGTGCCCATTTTGGCAATACCTTCTCAGGGATAAATATCATAAAAGCTCTTGATATCTGTCACTTTTTGAGAAGAGTTATGCGCCCATCTTTGAGTTAAGATTCAGAAGGTAGCGTGAAGCAAATCAAATCAACAGAGACTATTTGCGCATATTGCGAAAGCGTATGTGATAGTGATGTTGTTCACTTAAATAACCAATATTATTGTTGTTATGGCTGTGCTACGCTAAGCGATGTGGTAGCTAGAATGAAGAACGCTCCGGTAGATATTGCCTTGAAATATAAGCAGTTAGATCTTCCAGAAAGTTTCAATGAACTAGTCGATTATCAAAATGATAAGCAGTATAAAATAGCAATCTCATTGCCTGCCATTCATTGCTCTTCGTGTATTGAACTTTTAGAAGACTTGCCTTCTTTTATGAACGGTGTACTATCGTGCAATGTAAATTTCGAGCAACGCCGTTGTACGGTTTCTATCCGTAAAAATGTACCTCTTTCAGCGGTGGCACAACTGCTCGACGACATTGGCTATCCGCCACAAATAAGTGTGAGTCAGAAACGCAATGATGCAGAGAAAGCAATCAATAGAACCAACTTACTAAAACTGGCAGTGGCTGGTTTTTGCTTTGGGAATATTATGCTTTTTAGTTTACCCCATTATTTTGGCTTAGGGGTAACGAATCAACTCTTCTTTACACGGTTATTTAGTGTTTTATCGATGGTGTTGAGCCTACCCGTTGTGGCGTATGCCGGACGCGATTATCTTACGAGTGCTTACAAAGCGTTGAGTGCGGGCAAACTGCACATAAATGTACCTATTGCCATTGGCATTTTAAGTTTGTTTGGATGGAGCTTTTATGAAATACTGAGTGGCGCTGGTATAGGCTATCTAGATTCGTTAGCGGGACTCATTTTCTTTCTACTCATTGGAAAATGGTTTCAGCATAAGGTGTATGACCATGTTTCATACCATAGAAATGTCCAAGATTTTATCCCATTAGTTGTTCGCAAATTGGTCCATCAACAGGAAGAATGGGTGCGAATAGACAGCCTCGAAAAAGGGGATATCGTACGGGTGAAAAACGAAGAAATTATTCCTGTAAATGGTATTTTACTCAAGGGGATAGGACGGGTAGATTATGCTTTTATTACAGGAGAATCTGTTCCCGAACCGGTGCAACACTTGGGGGCTGTGTACGCTGGAGGTTGTCAAAAATCAGGAGAGCTTGATATACAACTTTCAGAAAAGCCAAGTATAGAAAAACTGTGGTCTACATGGAGCACAAATTCTGAGGTGAAGGAATTTAGAAACAGTTGGCTTGATGCCATTAGCCACTATTTTACCTTGGGTGTATTGGCCATCGCTTTGGTGGCAGGAGCAGTGTGGGGTTTTATAGATATGAGCAAAGCCATTTTTGTGTTTAGCGCAGTATTAATTGTTGCCTGCCCATGCGCTCTGGCATTAAGTGCCCCTTTTACGTATGGCAATATTCTGCGTGTATTTTCAAAAAATAATTTCTTCCTAAAAAATGCAAATGCCATTTTTACCTTGGGCGAAATCCAGCATATTGTTTTGGATAAAACAGGCACGATGACTGAAAAAGAGGCTTTACTAGTCTCGTTTGAAGGAGGTGAGCTTACAGCGATGGATAAACAATTGATAGCCGCAGTAACCAACCAAAGTACACATCCTCTAAGCAGCATTATAACGCACTACTTGAAAGGTGTTGATTTTCTGCCTACCCGTCATTTTAAGGAGGAACAAGGCAAGGGAGTGGAGGCCACCGTGGGAGGGAAGTTTATAAAAATCGGATCTAGTAGCTGGCTTAATGCAGCCAATACATCAAAGGCAACCTCTGTTTATGTTTCCATAGATGAAGAATTAATAGGTCATTTTAGGATTCAAGCTAAGTATCGAACAGGATTAGAAACTATCTTAAATCGCTTGTCAACCATGGTCTCACTTTCGGTTTTGAGCGGTGATACCGACGGAGAAAAAAGTGCTTTACACCACTTATTCCCAGGATTTAAGATGCTCAAGTTTAAGTTGAAACCGGCGCAAAAAGCGCAACTCATCAGTGAGCTGCAAACGCAAGAAAAAGTGATGATGATAGGCGATGGTTTAAATGACAGTGCGGCCATTCAACGCGGAGATATGGGTGTGGCCTTGACCGAAAACCTCAATGGATTTTATCCTGGATCGGATGCAGTATTACTCAGTGATAGTTTTGAGCAATTGCCTGAGATGGTAGCACTCGCTAAGTATGCTAAAAAAATAGTGCGATGGAGTTTTTTGTTCTCCTTAATGTATAATGTTACCGGTGTTGGCTTTGCCGTTTTAGGCTTGCTTACGCCTGTTATAGCGGCGATACTCATGCCACTAAGCTCTATAAGTGTCGTTATTTTAGTGACGGTGCTAGTGCGCCTTAAATCCCAAAAACTAAATCTGATCTAAATGAAGATACTCGCCATGCTTATTTCTTTAAGTCTCATACTAGCAATCGGTTTTTTGTACGCTTTTTTTAGAGCGATGAAAAGCGGCCAGTTTGACGACCTAGAATCTCCAGCCATGCGTGTGTTGGACCTAAAAAAACCAAAAACCAAAAAATCGAAATAAAATGCAAAAAGAATCCTTTAGTTATGACAATAAAATTGTCCGGAATTTTGCGGCAGCCACCGCAATATGGGGTGTTGTAGGTATGCTCGTGGGGGTAATCATTGCCTCGCAATTGTTCGAACCGTATCTTAATTTTAATACCCGATATATCTCTTTTGGCAGGTTGCGCCCGCTGCATACCAATGCTATAATTTTTGCTTTTGTAGGAAATGCCATTTTTATGGGAGTTTACTATTCTTTACAACGGTTAATGAAAACAAGAATGTACAGCGACACCCTGAGTAAAATCCATTTTTGGGGTTGGCAACTTATCATCGTATCCGCTGCAATTACGTTGCCACTTGGTATCACTACATCCAAAGAGTATGCTGAGTTAGAATGGCCTATAGATATTGCTATTGCACTTATTTGGGTTGTTTTTGGCTGGAATATGTTCGGCACTATTTACAAACGACGTGAGAAACATCTTTACGTCGCGATTTGGTTTTATATAGCCACATTCGTAACGGTAGCTATGCTTCATATTGTGAATAGCTTTGCTTTGCCTATTGGACTTTTTAAGTCGTATTCCGCCTTTGCAGGGGTACAAGATGCACTCGTACAGTGGTGGTATGGTCACAATGCGGTGGCTTTTTTCTTGACGACACCTTTTTTAGGATTGATGTACTACTTCATGCCCAAAATGGCAAACAGACCCATCTATTCGTATAAACTATCCATACTTCACTTTTGGTCACTGATTTTCTTGTATATCTGGGCGGGTCCTCACCACTTGTTGTACACCAGTTTGCCCGGTTGGGCACAAAACCTAGGTGTTGTATTTAGTATTATGCTTATTGCGCCTTCATGGGGTGGTATGCTAAATGGCTTATTAACGCTTCGTGGGGCGTGGGACAAGGTACGCGATGACGCTATTCTTAAGTTTATGGTGGTAGGCTTAACCGCTTACGGTATGGCCACTTTTGAAGGCCCTATGTTGTCACTTAAAAATGTAAATGCCATCGCTCACTTTACCGACTGGATTGTAGCCCACGTGCACATAGGAGCATTGGGATGGAATGGACTATTAACATTCGCCGTTTTATACTATATCGTTCCGCGTATTTACGAAACCAACATCTACTCTAAAAAAGCCATCAATGTGCATTTTTGGCTAGCTACAATGGGCATACTTTTTTATGCTATTCCTATGTATTTCAGTGGTTTTACCCAAGGACTCATGTGGAAGGAATTTACCGCCGACGGTATGCTGCGCTATCCTAACTTTTTAGAAACTACGTTGCAAGTATTGCCAATGCACATGCTGCGTGCTTTTGGTGGTTTGTTATACTTAACCGGAGCTTGCTTAATGGTTTGGAATCTCTGGAAAACTGCTAAATCAGGGAAATTAGTTCCTAACGAAGCAGCAGAAGCGTACCCGCTCGTAAAAGAAGAACCCGGAGAAGTACAGGTTGCCTATTGGCATCGCTGGATTGAAAGACGTCCAACACAACTGCTTATTTTTTCATTTATCGCAGTGGCAATTGGGGGAGTAGTAGAGTTTATTCCCACATTTTTAGTAGAAAGCAATGTAAAAACAATACCCAGTGTGGTGCCTTATTCTCCCTTAGAACTTGAAGGAAGAGATATTTACATACGTGAAGGGTGTAATAATTGCCACTCACAGCAAGTTCGTCCTTTTCGTTCCGAAACTGTGCGCTATGGTGAGTACTCTAAAGCGGGTGAAAATGTGTACGACCATCCTTTTTTATGGGGTAGTAAACGCACAGGGCCTGATTTGGCGAGAGCAGGCAATACCTCTAGTAAAATGTATAAAGATGCTGAGTGGCATTATCGCCATATGAAAGATCCCAGGAGTACTTCGCCGGGTTCTATAATGCCTGCTTATCCTTGGCTTATTGAAGAGGATGGTGACTACAGCAAGATTACTGATAAAATTACGGTTATGCGCAAGTTAGGAGTGCCCTATGAACAAGGCTACGAGAAATTGGCTAAGGAGGATTTAGACGAACAAGCGCTGCAGATAGCAACTTATTTACTGGAAGCAAAAGGTATTAAGGTAGCCAAAGAGAAAGAAATAATAGCAGTTATCGCCTACTTACACAAGCTAGGCAGAGATATTAACGTAAAACAAACAACAACAAACTAAAACGATGGGAAAGATGATAGGCTACGTAGAAGGAGCAGAGATATATCTGATAGTTGCCCTCCTGCTTTTTTTAGGTGTATTTATTTCTGTCCTTATTTATCTGTTTTCAGTAAGCAAAGAACAACTCGCAGCATTAGCAAATTTACCTTTAGAAACATCGAATAATCAAGAGCATGAAGTATAAACTCCCTTTTTTAATCACAGGAATATGGTCAACTACCTATAGCTATGGGCAAGCTGCTGAAGTCGCAACAAGTGGCTTTTCTACATCCTTATTATGGATTTTTTATGTCGTGTTAGGGTTATTACTCCTGATCACGTTTACGCTCTATCTGGTAACCAAAGAGCTGAAGCGCTTTGTTTTAAACAAAAACGAAACCGAAGAGACAAAGATGTGGGACAGTCGCAGTAGTTGGGAAAAAGTTTTCCAATTAAAACCAGTGGGAACGGATACAGATACGCTTATCAATGAGCCTCATGACGGTATTTACGAATTAGATAACCCACCTCCACCGTGGTTTATGTTTTTGTTTTATGGATGTATTGTTATTGCAGCCATCTATTTTGTGCGTTTTAATGTCACTGATTATGGCTATACTCAAGAAGATGAGTACATCGCAGAAGTGCAAGCAGCAGAAGTAAAGCAATTGGCTAATTTAGTTAAAGAGGATCAAACGATTGATGAGAATAATGTGGTGGAGTCTATTGAACTTGCCGATATTGAAGCAGGAAAAATGGTGTATATTCAGAACTGTAAAGTATGCCACGATGAGGGAGGCAAAGGCAATACTGGCCCCAATCTTACGGATGAGTATTGGAAACACGGAGGTGAAACGAAGGCAATTTTTAAAACCATAAAATATGGAGTAATCGAAAAAGGAATGCGGGCGTGGGGTGATGATCTTAGTCCTAAAAAAATACAGCAAGTAATTTCGTATATCATAACCTTACGTGGGACAAATCCGCCAGGAGCAAAAGCACCAGAAGGCGATAAGTGGGTCCCAGAAATTAGTGCTGCACAAGACAGCACCATCGCAATGACCAACGCGCCAAGCCGCTAAGCTATGCATAAAAACGAGAGTTCAGATAGCTTTAGAGATCACGTTGCCCATCAAAGTAAAGAGGGGAAACGGGAATGGATTTATCCTAAAATTATCAAAGGGAAGTTTTACGCCTATAGATCCTATTGCAGTTTGTTCTTGTTGCTCTTCTTTTTTGCAGCACCGTTTATCAAAATAAATGGCTATCCGCTCCTGCTGCTAAATGTGCTAGAGCGTAAGTTCGTCATTTTTGGACAACCGTTTTGGCCGCAAGACTTTCATGTCTTTGTTTTTTTAACGCTCACCTTCTTATTATTTATCGTTCTTTTTACCGTCATATTTGGCAGAGTATGGTGCGGTTGGGCTTGTCCTCAAACGATTTTTATGGAAATGGTTTTTCGCAGGCTTGAAAATGCTATCGAAGGCAATTCTGTTCAGCAAAAAAAACTAGATGCTATGCCATGGAATATCGAAAAAATAACCAAAAAAACAATCAAGCACAGTTTGTTTTATGGTGTATCGTTACTCATTTCACATACTTTTTTAGCGTATATCATAGGATACGAAGTGTTGTGGTCTAAAATTACAGGACCTTTTTCAGAGAACTATGGCACCTTGATAAGTTTGGTGGTATTTTCTTTTATTTTTTACTTGGTATTTGCCAAGATGCGTGAACTGGTGTGCATTATGGCTTGCCCGTATGGTAGGCTTCAGGGAGTAATGCTCGACCCTAATAGTATGGTGGTAGCCTATGATGATGTTCGGGGTGAACCTAGAGGTAAATTAAAAAAGACGGAAATACACGATGAGCTCGGCGACTGTGTCGATTGCGGCTTATGTGTAGATGTATGTCCCACAGGTATTGATATTCGAAACGGTACACAACTGGAGTGCATCAACTGCACTATGTGTATGGATGCCTGCGATAGTGTTATGAAAAAAAGTAATCGCCCGGTAGGACTCATTCGTATAGATTCCAAGAATAATATTGACCAGAACATAGGCTTTAAGTTGTCTCCCCGAATCATCGCATACTCCGTGGTGATGTTTTTGTTAGTTGGTGTTTCGTTTGCTATTTTGGCCACGCGCAAAAGTGTAGAAGCTCACGTTTTTAGAATACCCGGCAGTACCTATTCTGAAAATGAAGATGGCAAAATAACCAATATGTACACGCTTGAGTTGGTCAATAAAACGTTTGAGGATAAGACCTTTGGAGTGCAACTGAGTCCCGCCCATTCGGGTACAAATGCCCAGCTCGTTCTTACCGATCAGGATTCTATTTTACAGCTAAACCAAGAAGAAAAAAAAGTAATAATGATTACCATGGAACAACGAGATATTCATGAAAATGACGTGCCT
>CAMDCQ010000008.1 GCA_945890595.1 Chitinophaga pinensis | reverse complement strand
ATGAATGCAGGATTAAACTCCATTAACGGATCTATCCCCTGATAGAGTGATTCTATACTCTTTCCTTTGAGTGGCGGTAAAACTTCAAACGAGAAAAGAGTCTTTCCAGGCTTAATGTATTCGGTCAGTTTCATTTTAAACTCAACGTTTTAGCAGTGAAAGTTGTTCGGTATTATTTTAGGATTGGCGTAAAAGGTATGGTGGTAAGTACTTTTTCAGGTGCTCCTTCAACAATCCCTTCCTTTTTATATGCACCAGATTTCATATCTAAATCTGCTAATATCTCAGTGATGAAATGGACCATATTAGCCTCATTGCGTCCCGGTTTAGCGCGTTTGCTATCAGTGGTGTATTTACTATGTGCTTCAACGCTTAAAACAGGTATGGAACGATCATAGTAAATCGCAGCCTCACTCAAGGAGTCTACACTATTTTGAATGCTCAGTGTGTTGATTTTTTTTGGAACAATATGCTTTGAAATAGAGGTAAAGGCTGGCGAAGAGCCAATGCCACTTAACGCCAGTAGCTGGAAGTTGGAATCTAAATTAGTAAAGTCATCTACACTCAGTATATAATTAAGTGTAAAAGATTTTGCTAAAGAGCTGTTAAGTAAGTGACTAGCCCCAATTTTATTGTTTTCGTAACCCGTAAAACTAGCGAAAACGTAGTCGTTATGGCCAAATTTTTTAGGATTGCTTTTGATCTCATTAGCAAGTGCAAGAAAACTTGCAACGCTTCTGGAATTATCCCTCAGATCTTCGTAAGTAGTGTAGGTGTTGTCGTGATGTGTCGTGATTAATACCGTAGTCTTAGCGTTATTGTTTATCTTCCCAATTACATTTTGTGTCATTTCGCTGATGAGCATTATGTCGACATTTAGGTCTACCATAGGCTCTACCATATCGCTTAAATCTTGAGCTACAAAAAGTATAGGGATATTACTATTTTCGATCATTTTAGCTAACTTTCCTTTTGGGATAAAGTTAGGGTCGGTAGAATAAAACAGGATTGCTTTAGCGCCCCTGCCTTTTGCATAAGCAACTCTGTCTTCTAGTGCTTCCCAAGCTGAATATCTAACTGCACTTTTTTGATCAGCGGGTAAAGCCAAGTTTATGATAACCGCTTTCCCAGTAACATCTTTCCCAGTGTAATCGGAACGATCTAGTCCCGGATCTTCAATTCCGTAGGCAACGTTAATAGCAGTGCCAACGTATTTGCCATTATTAGATGATGAACTTACAGGATAAAAATTAGAAAATAAGGTAAAAACTCTACCACTTATCGTCAACATAGTTTTGGGTTGTGCCATTCTTAGTGTCGGAACATTTATGGTTTGAAGATACGCTGGCGATTGTAGGCTATCTAACCCTATTTTACCAAATTGTTCTGCTAGAAACATTGCGGTATGAAGCTCATCTGGGGAGCCCATCTTACGTTCGTTTAGTCCTTCTTTAGTTAAGGATTTCATGTCACGATTTATTTTTTTAGCAACTTTATTTCTGCCCAAAAAAGACACTTGTGCGATACTTTGTGGTGTGCAAACAATAAGTAATACTAGAATGCACAGAAGGTTTATGTATTTTTTCATAAGATACCAATAACGGTTTTGACTATTACAATTAATATTAATGTGGCAAATATAATTTTCAATTTTTTGGCAGGAAGTTTTTGTCCTAAAGAAACACCTGCAGGTGCTGCAAATAATAATCCCCCCACAATCGGAAGGAATATAGAGGGAAGAATGTATCCTAATTGATACGTGGATACCTGCGCTTGTGGTGTGGCTATACCGTAACTAATAAGTAAAGGTATCATCATAAGAGGAATGACACCAATAGATATAGATGCCGCTACGGTTATTTTTAGCTTATTGTATTGGGTAAACAGTGGAACCATAATTATGCCGCCACCTAAACCTGATAATGCGGATATTGTTCCAGCTAAAAATCCCGATAGACTGAAATGAATCAGTTTTACAGTTTCTAGTTCCTTGGGTGCATAACTCTTAGTGTACAAAAACCGATAGAGCATAAAAGCTAGCAAAACCACAAAAAACAGGGAAAATGATTCTTTGGTATACCAAGAACCGTGATTGATAAAGTAACTAAGAAGCAAGCTGCTTGGGATAGCCGTGAGTGAAGTCAATACTATCGCTTTTGGATAAAACGACTTTAACGTATACTGCTTGTAGCTGCTAATAGCGCCAGCAAAAAATGTAGCCGCAAACGAATTAGCCAAAATATACTTGATAAGCTCATGGTCGTTTATGCCCATAGCACCAATAACAGAGGCAAGCACAGGTACAAAAACAATACCTCCACCAACGCCTAGTAATCCGCTTACAAAACCACCAAGAACACCAAAACCAATGAGGGCAAGAATTAAAGAAAAATCCAATTAGTTAACTTTTAGTAAATTAGTGTACGAATTGCTATTGTTTAAGATACTTTTAGCTTTAGCCCACTCCAAATCGTCATCAAACCCAACCTCGACTTTACCTCTTTCGAAATAGTAGCGTTTTACTATTTCATATTCGAGTAATTCTTTGAGTTCTGCTTTGTGATTTTCAAGATCAGATTGTTTGGTGCTTTCTAGTGCTTTTTTAAGTTTTGTGAGTTCCTCTTGAAGCAGTGCAAAGTATTTTTCATCCTTCGCCTGTTTCTCTAGTTTTTCCAAATCTCTTTCGGTCTGCGTAGTATACGTATACTCCTTGTCCGAAATAAACTTCTTAAAGTCATAGAAGACGTCATCAGATACGTTGTATGTTAATGGTTCTTCTATACTTTCATGTGTGCTTCTAAATTGATTAGCGAATTTGAACAGGAGATCATTTTTGATGAGCGCTTGTGCTAACTTGGAATAGGTTAATTCATCCACGGGCACATCGGGCTGTATGCCTTCGCCGTCTGTTACTTTTCTGCCATTTTTAGTGCGGTATTCTTTCTTGGCACTATCCGCTACGGCTATTGCTTTACCGTTCACCTTGTTGCCATAATCTAGTCGTTGAATAAGTCTGCCACTAGGGATGTAATATTTGGCAGTGGTGATTTTCATAGAGGTATTGTAGTTAAGGCTCATGGTAGTTTGCACTAGCCCTTTACCAAATGAGTTTTGACCTATGAGTACAGCTCTGTCTAAGTCTTGCAATGCACCAGAGACAATCTCACTTGCTGATGCCGAATTAGTATTGATAAGGATAACTAGAGGTATCTCGGTATCCACAGGTGAGTTTAGGGTTTTATAGGTTCTGTTATCTTCTTCAAATTTTCCTCTAGTGACTACTATAGTGGCACCCTTTGGCACAAATACATTCACTATATTGATCGCTTCGTGAAGCAGTCCGCCACCATTATTTCGTAGGTCTAATACCACCTTGGTTGCCCCTTTGCTTTTTAAATCTATTAACGCATCCTGAACCTCTTTTCCTGCATTGGGCGTAAAGCCAGTAAGCTTAATAAAACCAATGTTGTCTTCTATTATACCGTGATAGGATACGTTTTTAACTTTAATTGTTTCTCTGGTAATGGTTTTATCTAATACGCCATAACCTACTCGTTCTATTTTTAGTGTAAAGCTAGTTCCCGCTTTACCTTTCAAAAAATCGGTAACCTCATCGGTTTTTTTACCTTTCATGCTTTGGCCGTCAACTTCTAGAATTTTATCGCCAGGCAACAAACCAGCTTTTTGTGCGGGGAAATCATCTAAAGGAGATTCTATGTAGACATAATCATCTATTCGACGAATGCTGGAACCAATGCCAGCAAACGTCCCTGTAACCTGATATCGGTATTCTTCTGCTTGCGCTTCACTATAAAAATTGGTGTAGGGATCAAGAGATGCAAGCATTCCGTTTATCGCAGCACGTATAAGCTCTCCGGGCTTTACTTCGTCTACGTAACTCGTGTTTACTTGCTTGTATACATCAGCAAATATTTCAAGATTTTTAGAGATTTCGAAGTAGTCATCTGCCTTAAAGGCGACTAATCCTAAACCACTGAATAAAAGTATTACTATATATTTTTTCAAAACGAAAAGTACTATGAGCAAAAGTAACGAAATATCACGGTAGTTTTAGTGCGTTATTCCACCAATTGGTTTTACAAATGAATGTAATGTACTTCTCAAGGCACCGGATCGTGCCCATGTTTGCCACTCCAAGGGTGACAACTTAGTATTCTAACAAGCGCAAGATAACTGCCTTTTATTGGGCCATGTTTTTGCAAAGCCTGTGCAGCATATGCACTGCAGGTTGGGGTATATCTGCATGAAGAGGGTAAGAAAGGAGATATAAATTTCTGGTAAATACGTATAGGAATAAGAAGAATAATGACCAATAAACTGCTTATACCCTTTACTAAACGTATCATACTCTAGATTTTTTAGGCATTTTGGCTTGCAAGCTCTGTCAGTACTTCGGGAGTTAGTAATAATGACAGTTGATTTGTTGAATGATTAATGTCACTAACTAAACAGGTTATCACTTCTCTATCTTTCAAATTTTGAAAGTAAAACTCAAGTTGTTGCATGCTAACGTTTTCATGAAGAATGTTGTCCATATGCAGCTCGCTAGCGAAGTGATCATAGCCTTTTAGTACTATTGCAGGGCCTTCCTTGTGCACGGTAACGGGAATTGTGTTACCAATTAAGTTATGCGGTTTGTGTTTGTACCAATGCGTGTACTTGGAAGGTTGACACATAGATAACCTGCCATCTTCCTGGTGGTCTAAAAAACAAAGTATAATTTCTTGACCAATGGCCAATGGTCCATAATCACTGTGATCCCAAAAATTAGAGAGAACGACTTGACCATACTGAGAACCATGTTTAAAACTAGAATCCAATCCGGCGTCTACCAGAATAGTGTCGTTTTCTTTTTCGAGTATGACACATTTATAGGACTGACCACGGGTATACTTCTTTGACGTGAAAGAATGCTCTTTCACAGATAAGTTCAACAACATTTTTGCATCGTCACTCGCAATTATTTGTGAAGTATAGGTCTTCTCAATTAGGTAAGGCGCAACAATATCCCAATGTTTTTCATTTTGGTAAGTCCATGGCATCATATCGAAAGTTATAATGCCTTTAACGCGCTGTACTTTAGCCTTAAATCCTTCAGAAGTGAATTTGTAAATTTTCGCCCAGCGTATTTCGTTGTTTGCCGTGCTAGTTATATGCTTGTACGTTTTATTTAAACCGTCTAAATATGCTGACATATGTATACTGTTACTTTATTTTTTTAATTAATTCATCAACAGCTAGTTGCAAGGATTTGTCAATTATATCACTCCCGACATGCTTGTCTGAAAGGTAAAGAAGACCAATTGCATACTGGCTATCGTCAACAATCGCTTCATAAATCCGTTCTTTTTGAAGCCTATATGATTCTGAAATTTGCCTCTTAATGCGATGGCGATCTACTGATTTTTTAAACTTTCTTTTTCCTACGGATATCACAACTTGACACTTAAATGGAGTTAGAAGTTCAGTTTTATAATAAGCCAATAAAATAGGCGGCTTAAAAACACTGTCGCCTTTTTTCTTGAATATAGCATCGATAGTAGCTTTATGACAAAGCTTTTCTTGCTTATGAAATGAAATAGAAGTCCCCATAATTACTATCTATGGGTGTAAAGTTATTACTTTTTGTGACGTGGCTCGTCAGAAACGGTTAGTTTCTTACGTCCTTTTTTACGACGTGCAGCAAGTACTTTTCTACCATTTTTACTAGCCATTCTCTCTCTGAAACCGTGTTTGTTTCTTCTTTTTCTTCTGCTTGGTTGGAATGTTCTTTTACTCATCGTTGTATATGTTTAAGACTCGTCGTCGTATTTTTATTTAAGGCTTGCAAAAGTAATATTTTTAACAAATAATACTACTCCCTTTGTTTAATTTATTTTTTTCGGTTGAAATTCGCTTCTTCGCCATAGTTTTAGTGCGTTATCATCAATGCCTCTATCTCTTCTACCTCAATAGGCATGCCTGCTTCATCCATCATATCTACAGGACCATTTTCGGTTATTAGTATTTGATTTTCTATGCGTACTCCTATGCCTTCTTCAGGTATATAAATGCCTGGTTCACAGCTAAAAACCATACCCGCGTGCATAGGTTCGTAACGCATTCCGCTGTCATGTACGTCAATTCCCAAGAAATGACTGGTGCCGTGCATAAAGTATTTCTTTAACGCAGGCCATGCTGGATCTTGGTTTTTGATGTCTTCATCGGTAAGCAATCCTAAACCTTTCAGTTCTTCTTGCATGAGTAATTCTACTTCTTTTTGATATTCCATAAGCATAGTACCAGTTACTAGCTTAGCTCTAGCCGCTTTCATAACACGAAGTACCGCATTGTATACTTCTTTTTGACGTGGTGAAAATTTGCCGTTAGCGGGTAAACATCTGGTCATATCGCTTGCGTAATTGGCATAGTCTACACCGCAGTCTACCAAGATTAAATCGCCATCATTTACCTCATCTTTATTTTCGATATAATGAAGCGTGCAGGCATTTTTGCCTGAAGCTATGATAGGCTCAAAACTAAAGCCGTTTGCCCTATTACTTATAAATTCATGTGCAAGTTCTGCCTCAATTTGATACTCCGCAATACCTGGTTTCGTACTTTTTAGAATTCTTAACAAACCTTTTTTGGAGATTTGCACTGCTTCTCGCATCACTTCTAGTTCATATTCTGTCTTAGTGCCACGAAGTCTTTGTAAGATTTTACCTGCACGATTGTAGGTGTGCATAGGGTATAAATCAAGCATTTCCTTTGCAAAGTCTAATGCTTTGGTTGGGGATTTCGGGCTAAAACGATCATTTTCATTTAGCGGGAGGTACACGTTGTCCGCCATATTAATGACTTGGCGAAGTTGCTGCATATAATCATTATTCCAGAAAATGTGCTGTACACCGCTAGTTGCGGTTGCGTCTTCTTTGGTGTATTTATACCCGTCCCATACTGCTATTTTTTCGTTGGTTTCTACCAAGAAAAGACATTCTCTATATGCTGGTATGGGGCAATCTGGAAACAAGACCAAGACACTCTCTTCTTGATCTATTCCGCTTGCCCAAAATATATCTGAGTTTTGCTTGAATTTATAAACGGCATCTCCATTCCAGCTGTATTGATAGTTACTGTGAAATATAGCGATACTGTTTGGAGCCATTTCAGCTACAAAACGTTTTCTGTTTTCAATGAATATCTGTTGGTTTAGTCTTGGGTACTTCATGAGGTGGCAAAGTTAAGGTTTTAGACCAACTAGTCGGGTTTGTGCTTTAATAAGTTTAAGATGGAACCGCATATAAATCGCGATTCAGCAAAATTTAGTAAAGGATGAGTTAGTGTGGCACGGTATACTCCATTACTTAGATTAGTGCTTTATACTATTTTGTTGAATGAAAAAAGCACACCTAGCTGCTTAAAACCTTAGAGATGCCTTATTTTTGTCGCTTAAGGAATTAATTATGGCAAAAACTACCGATGAATTATTGGCAAACTTAGGAATAAAACCTAAAAATGAAAGTATCTGTACGGGGCGAGAGTGGGTGACTTCTCTGGGTACAGATATCAAAGAGGTGTATACTCCGGTTACAGGAGAAAAATTGGCTGAAGTGGTGTATGCCAGCCAAAGTGAATATGAGCACGTGATCAAAAAAGCCCAAGAAGCTTTTGAATATTGGAAGACAGTTCCTGCCCCGCAACGTGGTGATATCGTACGAAAATATGGTGTAAAACTTAGACTTCGTAAAAAGGAATTGGGCAAGTTGGTAAGCTTAGAAATGGGTAAAAGTTACCAAGAGGGTTTAGGCGAAGTGCAAGAAATGATTGACATCTGTGATTTTGCAGTAGGACTTAGTCGCCAATTATACGGACTAAGCATGCACTCTGAAAGACCTAATCACAGAATGTATGAACAATGGCATCCGTTAGGTATTGTGGGCATTATTTCAGCGTTCAATTTTCCGGTGGCTGTATGGGCGTGGAATAGTATGATCGCAGCGGTATGCGGTGACGTTACGGTATGGAAACCAAGTGAAAAAACGCCGCTAACGGCGATAGCTTGCCATCAGCTGATGAAGGAAGTAATTATCGAAAATGACTTACCTGAAGGATTATTTAATCTTGTGATTGGAGATTATAGAATAGGTGAAAGTATGGCAATGGACAAAAGGGTTCCCTTAGTGAGCGCTACCGGAAGCACACGTATGGGTAGAAGAGTCAGCCAGGTAGTTGGAGCTCGATTGGGCAATTCACTATTAGAATTAGGTGGAAATAATGCGGTAATTATTACGGAACATGCCAACTTAGACAATGCCCTTATTGCTGCAGTTTTTGGATGTGTAGGCACCGCAGGACAACGATGTACAAGTACACGAAGACTTTTGATACAAGACACCATCTTCGAGGATTTTAAAAAGAAACTGGTAAACGCCTATGGCCAACTTAGAATTGGTGATCCATTAGATGAGAATAATCACGTAGGACCTTTAATCGATAAAGACGCTGTACAAGCGTATCTAAATGCCGTAAAAGCGGTCGAAGATGAAGGTGGTATGGTAATTACCGGAGGCACTGTACTTTCTGGAAAAGGATACGAGAGCGGATGTTATGTTTCACCGTGTATAGCCGAAGCAAAAAACCATTTTGAAATCGTACAAGAAGAAACATTTGCACCTATCGTTTATCTTATTCCGTTTAAAACTCTGGATGAGGCGATTTTGATGCAAAATGATGTAAAACAAGGTCTAAGTTCTGCCATATTTACGGACAACCTTCAGGAAGCCGAAAAATTCCTTAGTTCTGTGGGTAGCGATTGTGGGATTGCTAATGTGAATATTGGCACAAGTGGTGCTGAGATAGGCGGAGCTTTTGGAGGTGAAAAAGAAACTGGCGGTGGTCGTGAGAGTGGCTCTGACGCATGGAAAGCGTACATGAGACGTCAAACAAATACCATCAACTACGGTAAAAATTTACCCCTTGCTCAAGGGATTAAATTTGATCTATAGTCGTAGCTTAATACAGTGACTTCAAAAAAAAAGGATTTGTCAAATGACAAATCCTTTTTTTTGTGCTGTTTTAGCGTTTAGTTAATGTCCCAATATTGGTATAATCTATTCACCATCAGGTTTTCCATCTCTTCGATTTGGTCGTCAGCCTTTATTATCTTTAATGCAAAATCAAGAAGCTCTAGGCGCTCTTTTTCGGTAGAATCGGCATAAAAATCTTCTGAACATTTCTGCAAAAGGATAGGATAGTCGTCTTTGGAGGTGGTGCTTAGTTCTTCAGTGGCTTCTTCTAGATTGCCTCCAAACGGAAAATTTTGGATAATGTAGTCTATGATAACCTGCCCTTCTTTAGCGTCGAAACTTCCGTCTACTTCTGCCAAAATATTTAATATCTGAAATCCCGCTATGTCTTTATTTTTTCTGTTCATCTTAAAACAATCTATGTGCAAGTTTATCTATTTTTGAAGCTAAATGAAGAATATTATTTTACTATCGGCCATTCTATTTTATAGTCAGGTGCTTTTTGCACAAGACTTTGGTGCAGAGTTGCTCTTAGGGGCTAATTTTAGTCAGGTAGATGGTGACCAATTAGGAGGCTATAATAAACTTGGAGCTAATATTGGATTACAAATAAATAGAGAAGTAAAAGAAGATTGGGATCTCGCCTTTGAGCTTCGCTATAGTATGAAGGGAGCCAAAAAAGTCCAAGATCAAGATAATCCTTCACCGACTCTCAAATTAAGCTATGATTACCTTGAGGTACCTCTACTAATCAAATATCAAGGTTTTGAGAAAATCACCCCTTATTCTGGATTATCTGTCGGGGTAAATGTGATAAACGAAAGAGATGATAATGGATTTATCGGCGAAGAAACGAATTTAGACTTCATGGAGTATGGTTTCCATTTAGGTGGTACTTATCATGTAACAGAAAAGTTAGGTCTTGATTTACGGCATACGTCTTCACTAGTATCTATTCGTAATTCTCCTTCTCTTACCAATGGACCTCGTTTGCTAGGTCGCAATGGTTGGTATAATAGGTTGTTTACAATAGGTGTTATCTACGATTTAGACAGGTAGAAAAACTACACTTCCAATCTGGCATTTTAGTAATGAAAAGATAAGTACTAAGATTGTATTATGAATCTTAGGGCATTACGATATTCATTATTTTCCAAATATCATTGAGATAAAAAAAAGGAACCAAAGCGGAATCTGGATTGTCACCCATGCGAATGACCACCATTTTTTTGGATGGAACAATACAAATGTACTGACCATTTTTTCCCAATGCTGAGTACATATCTGAGGGAGCATTGGGCGTAAGAGATCCCGGAAATTCAATTTGACTTTGTGGTATTCTAAAACTATTGGTGTTATTTAACCACCACAAATAACCATACGCTTGATTAATCTCTTGGGACTTATGGGTCATTGCATCGATATATGGTTTGTTAAGAAGCCTCGTTCCATCCCAAAGTCCGTTGTTTAATATTAGGTTGCCAAATCGCGCGGCAGATCGCGCCGTGCTGAAAAATAAGTGATTATCGCCGCTCCAAATCCAACTTCCGTCCATTCCTATTTTATCGCGAAGGATAGTATTAAAGTAAGGCTCAAAATCTTGACCAACGGCATTTTCAACTACTTGATCAAGCAAGGTATAGGGTGCATTATGATAGGCCCATCTTTTACCCGTTTCTGCTTTGTAAATAAGATCTTGAGGTTTCCAGCTGTCTGGATTACCTGTAGCATCGTCCAAGCCACTGGTCATGGTGAGTTGATGCCAAATAGTTATTTTTTCCTCTTGCTCACGGCTAAGTGATGTCCAGCCAAAGCCTAAATAGTCGGATGTCTTGTGTGCAAGAGATAATTTTCCGTCTTCTTCTGCCTTGCCCACAGCAAAGGAGGTTAAGGTTTTCGCCGCAGAAGCCCAATACCAGTTTGTACTTGTATCAAAGGCAGCGTTATTGAATAGGTTTTTACCCCAGTATTTTTCGAGAACTATTTTACCGTTTACTAAAACGATATATGCTCTGGTGCCATTTAGCTCCAAATTATCGTATAATGTTTGAATACTGTCGGTATTCCAACCCAGACTAGTGGGAGAAGTGGATTCCCAATTTCCAACATTAGGCGGAAAGTACGGTGATTCTTGGTTAATGGTGTCGCAACAATTCTCTTTTTCATCGCGGCAAGATGACATTAAGATAAGCACGAAAAAAACCAATAGAGATAAACGTGTTGTGGCTAGATTGATGTTAAAAGTTATTCCATTATTTTTCATTGGATTAAGGATTTTTGAGCCGGATCCGTAATGTGTAAATCTCGTTGCGGAAATGGAATTACCACTTTATTTTTTCTAAAATCAGCTTCTATCGAAAATCGTAAATCACTTTTTATAATCTCTATTACAAATGGGAAGTTACTCCAAAATACCAATTCAAAGTCTAAACTAGACTCTCCAAAGTCCCGAAATAATACAATGGGAGCAGGGTTTGTAATTACTTTGCTATGTCGCCAAGCGCATTCGGTCAGTATTTTCTTAACTAATTCAACATCGCTACCGTATGCTACTCCTATTTGTATGCTAAATCTGTTGACAGCGTCACTTGCGCTCCAGTTGGTTAATTTTTCACTCACTAAGATGTGATTGGGGATAATCATTGCGACACCATCTCTACTTTCTACCGTGGAAGTTCGCAGTCCTATTTCTTTAACTTTTGCAACGGTTCCGTCTACTTCTACTACGTCATTCACACGTATAGAAGGTTCTACAAGTAAGATGATGCCCGAAACAAGATCGTTAGCAACTTGTTGTAATCCAAGACCCACACCTATAAGTAAAGGAGCCAAGAATGCAAAAACTTTCCAATCAACGTGCATAGACGCAAGTACAATAACCAGATAAATAAGTATAAAGATGTACTTGGTTATTTTGGTGATGGCAAATTCTCTTCCGGTATCGAGTTTACCTGATTTAACGGCAGATCTCGTAAACTTCTTTATCCATCTATAAGAAAACCAGATGATCACACCGGCAAGAGTCATATACAGAACACTGCTTATGGTGATGGAAGCATTATCTCCCATACTAATTAGCTCGATTCCTATAAGTTCTTTCATTCTTCGTTTAAGTAGGATTTATTGTACACCAGAGCATAGTAATTGGCTCCTAGGTCTAGGTATCCATATTCGTAGCAAAAGTAATAGGTCTTGTCTGCTTTAGTCGTATAGATATTGGTGAAATACTCAAAGCTAAATCCTAATTTGGCGAGTTCTTTGTGAGCCACCTTTATCGACTTGTCTTTTGGGGTGAGTTCTTCTAAGATGTTTCTATTTTTTTTGATAATACGGTTGACCTTTCTAATGTAATTATTAGAAATGCTATTCTGTGTATTATTGTATTCGTTGCGGCATTGGTTGTCACAGAATTTTTTATCCGCTCTACCTATGATTGCTTTAGTACAATGTAAGCATACCTTTTGCTCCATTGTACAAAGATATTTATTTTAGGGTTTACTTTAAAACAAGTTAAGTTGGTTGCTAGGCATCACGGTATGTACCATCTTACTTAATGGTTTGGGTTTGTAGTGTAAGTTAAATTTCTTTTTGGCTAACTGTATTTGCTGTTGAATGGATTCAGCCATAGCTCCCGTTCCTTTCATGCGCTCACCAAATGTGCTGTTTCCTAATTTTCCTCCTTGTGTTTCAGCAATTAGGTTAAGTACTCTGCTGGCCTTAAGTGGGAACGTTTTTTGAATCCAATCTTCAAAAAGAAGTGCAATGGCGCCGTTTAGTCTGACCATGGTGTGGTTTAGGCTTGTTGCTCCGGCTTTACTTACGGCTTCGCATATAGAAAATACTTCATCACTATTTAAACCAGGGATTATTGGTGCGAGCATTACATGCACAGGGATATTTGCGTCACTTAAGAGTGCAATGGTTTTTAGTTTATTAGCAGAGGTAGAAGTACGTGGTTCCATCACTCTGCGCAAGGACTCATCCAATGTGGTAATACTCAGGTGTACTTGTACCAGGTTCTTTTCGGCTAATTGTTTTAAGATATCTATATCGCGACAGATAAGTGCATTTTTGGTGATAATGCCCACTGGCTGGTTGTTCTTTAGGCATACTTCGAGCAGTTGTCGGGTGATGCCATATTTTTTCTCTGCAGGTTGGTAGCAATCGGTGTTCCCGCTAAGCATTATGGGTTCGCCGGTCCAAGTTCTGCTTTTTAGTTTTTTAGAAAGGAGCGCCGCAGCATCTTTTTTAACCAATATA
Source organism: Chitinophaga pinensis (assembly GCA_945890595.1). Lineage (GTDB taxonomy): Bacteria > Bacteroidota > Bacteroidia > NS11-12g > UBA9320 > UBA9320. Next base: position 9,369 of record CAMDCQ010000008.1, on the reverse strand, counting down.
TTTTTTTCAAACTCCGTACCTGCACTGTATCCCCAGTATTCGTGGGTAATTCGTGCGTAGCAATAAATACATCCGTGCTCACATCCTTGGTATGGATTCATACTCCAATTAGCAGGTACATCGGGACTATTTACTGGGTTGATTATGGTCTTTGGAAAAATATCGGTATACGATGTTTCGTTATTACCCAGTAAAAACTCTTCATCAAAATAAGAACCATCCCAAAAATCTTCAACAACGTGTTTGTTAAACTGATTGGGGGTGTTATGTAAGGCTCCACGGCCTTTTACATTTTTCGGTATGACAATATTATTATCCAAATCGTTGACTACATTATAAACCAACTTTTTTTAGTATGCAACTTAACTAGCTATAATTTCTCTTTTGTCAAGAGAAAACGATTCTTAACTACATAGCGCTTCGCAAATAGTGATCTTGATCGGCTTGATGTGTACTGTCTGATGGATATACATAAATCACTTCGTAATGACTTATAACAGGGGCTTTTTGTGTGGTAAAGTTACGAACTTGCCCCCAACTAGACGACTTAATGAGCGTGTACTGTAAACTAAATAAGCCAGAAACCAACAAGAGACTAACGAAGACGATTTTTTTCATATCAAGTTCAATTATTTTCGTACAACGAAGAATTAAGAAATCATAGTATTGAAACGAGTACATTTAATTGCCATAGGTGGTGCTATTATGCACAACTTGGCCATCGCATTACATAGAGCAGGATACAGGGTTACCGGTAGTGATGATGCTATTTATAATCCTGCCAAGGAAAACTTAGAAAAAGAAGGACTTCTACCTGCATCAATGGGCTGGGATGCATCGGTGATATCGCCAGATTTGGATGTGGTAATTCTGGGTATGCATGCGCGTGGTGATAATCCTGAATTAGCTAGAGCTCGAGAGCTTGGATTGAGTATTATGTCATTTCCGGAGTTCGTTGCTCGTCATTGCCAGGATAAAAAACGCATTGTGGTAGCGGGAAGTCACGGAAAAACTACCACAACAGCCATGATTATGCATGTGCTTTCTGAGCTACGTTTGGATTTTGATTATTTGGTCGGTAGTTCTATCGACGGATTTGATTTATCGGTAAGACTAAGCGAGGCTCCGTTGGTTATTATTGAAGGGGATGAGTACCTTTCTTCGCCGCTAGACTTACGATCTAAATTCTTATGGTACAATCCACATGTATCTATTATTACAGGTATTGCGTATGATCACATTAACGTATTCCCAACTTTTGAGTTATACATAGATACATTTAGAAAGTATATAGCTACGCATGGAGATGATGCTGTTTATTTTTGGTTTGAGAAGGATGAATATTTAGCTCAGCTGGCTGCAGAAACTATAGTCAAAAACAAACCGTACAATACGCCAAACTTTGTCTCTGATAAATATGGAAGTGTGCTTAAATACGATGGTAAAGAATACAAACTAAACGTAGTAGGTAAACATAATTTAGAAAATCTGCATGCTGCCCAATTGGTGTGCGAGCAGATAGGGATAAATGCCGACTCTTTTTATAATGCTGCTGCAAGTTTTACTGGCGCTGGACGCAGAATGGAAAAAATAAAGGAGACAGAAAATCAGGTGGTATATAGGGATTTTGCGCATTCGCCTAGCAAGCTGAAGGCAACTACAGAAGCCATAAAGGAAACGTATAATGGGACGCTACTAGCGGTATTTGAGTTGCATACATTTAGCAGCCTAAATCGCGATTTTTTGCCCCTTTACAAAGGCGGAATGGCCGCTGCAGATAAAGCAATTGTGTTTTATAACGATGCCGTTTTTGAGCATAAAAAAATGCAATTTGTGGAGCCCAATTACGTAGCAGAGTGCTTTGAAAATGTTGAAATAGTGCATTCTCCAGAAATTTTAGCAGCATTAGTAAATGCGGCGTATCAAAAAGGGGATAACATTTTACTCATGAGTTCCGGAAAATTTGAAGAAGCAAAGTTTGAGTTTAACTAAGCGTTATAATTGCTTTACACGTAGTTTAAATTCTAAGGATTCGAGTCCTTGACTGGTAACAGAGGTAGGTTGCAAGGCAAAATACTTTTCTTTGTTTTTAACGATTAAAACAATTTCTTTTTCAGTAAATGCTTGCTGACCTACAAAATCCCACTTAAAAAACGGACTCAACAATTGATCTATCCGTGTGTAGGGCAAATCACGCGCATAAAAGTAATCGATTTCATTAAAACGGGTAGATGTATCAAGATATATCTTGTTTAGATCTTGGTTTATATTGAGGGTCTGAAAAAGTCCAAAGAAAGCATTAGCAGTGGGGATGTGGGGTAAATTAGGATGTCGTTTGGTCGAATCCGAAATATAGGTAAAACAGATGTTCCAATCTTCTTTATTGGGCTCTAAGCGGGTAAAAAGAGCATCGTCTTTTAGGCTAAAGTAAGAGTGGGCGTAATTTTGATTTTTTACAATCCATTTGGTTTGTCCTACTGAATCATTAAGCGCACCATACCGAATATGGTAGGCAGAGTCTGTCGCGTCCAGGAGTTGAAATTTATAAAAATAAGAGGTACCGGTTTCTTCCCAAGTCATGATAAAAACGTCTTTATAGGATTCCGGATTGCTAAACGAATAGTCACCCCATGCACCAATGGCTGGATAGGTGCCAGATGCCGTAGGAATATCTACTTGCCACGTAATTTTACTTGTCTCATAGCTAGAATTTATAGCTTTAAAATCGGTATTGGTGGTGTTGTGTATTCCTGCTTTGGCGAGCGGATTGATGTATATAGCCCAGGCATTTTCACCATGCTGAAACTTGAGTTGCCATTGGGTTTGTACCCCAATGTTGTTGTTTGAAAGATTGCTTAGGTTTACATACGTGGCTTGGTTTGTAGAGGTATTAAGTCTTATTGTAATTTCGTTTACTTTTTGCTCGGGCAATACTTCATCGGGCTCAAAACACGAAGTTAACAGCACCGCAAAAGCTATATAAAACAGGTTTTTCACTTTAGTGTATACGTTAGTTTAAAGTAAAAAGATCGGGGCCTAGAGTTTACAAAATCAAAGGAGTTACCTTCTATTATATCCGTTTTTGTGAGGGTATACTTCGTTCTATTCACAAGCGTGCTGTTTAACACATTGATTACCCCAAAACCAAGTTGGAGCGCTTGACTTGGAAATATGTAATTTAGGCCTACGTTTACATTATTCATGGCATCATATTCCTTTAATAGGATAGTACCATTTTTTAATTCAGAAGAGGTTTTACGACCTATTAATCTTACTAAGGTGTAACAAGTTAGTCCTGTTTTGGGAACGGTTAAATCACCGAGTATGGTTAGTTCAGGCTGAAAAAAGTTTAATCCGGTAGTGTCTTTTACCTCATTGGTACCGTGTATTACGGCCGTAGGTTGCAGCATCCAAAAATCACCTTTATACTTCATGCTGATATACGTTGCAGATCCTGAGGTTTCGCTTTCATTTTGCCATTTGGTGCTAAGTTCGTTACGAGGCAGCTTATTATTTCTGTTATACAATAGTCCACTGTTAATGGTAATCATATCTTTCTTAATTAATAAATTAAGATGCAACGTGCTCAAGTCTGTGGGCTCTAGTAATATATTATTTTGGTAGGTATTGGTTAAGTTGCTAGGATAAAACCATTGGCTAAATTGTGGATAGGACGTACTTCTCTGAAAACAAGCAGATAACTGCACGTCATTTGTAGGTGCTAAGGTTAGCTTAGCCATCGGCATCGCCTTTGGTTTAGTGAGGTTGTTATTTAAGGTTTTAACTCCTCCTTCTAGTTTGAATGTATTCCTAAATTGATATTCGAATAAGCCAAATAAGGAATAATCGGCATATTGGGTTGCAATGGCGTTTATAGTAGAAAAGTGGTTGTCAATGGTATTGCTCAGCTCTATTCCTAAGTTGTAATTTAATTTCTTTCCGGCTGATTTTAGTAGCAGTTGCATATAGCCGTAGTCAAATCCTGAGCTATAAATACCAGCTGCATCATTGTATTTATTCTGCTTTCCAGTGCTTAAGTCTTTGTCCCAAATAGTGATATCATTGCTCATCCTGCTAATTAGTCCACTAAGGCTAAGGGTATGGTATCGGGAGAGTGCAGTACTCAAGCGGCCGCTTACGTTCTGACTGCTAAATTGGGTAGTTTGGTCCCTAACTCTGGAGGTGCCTTCCAGTATACTGCCTTTCTTTTTGAGGGTTAGCATGCTGTGGTTACTGGCAACATCTAAGGTTAAACTACGTAATATTTTATAACTGTATTTGAGGTTTAGGTCATAGCGCTCGGCAGGGTGAATGAGCGTTGAACGCTCATTTTCAAGCGCAAAAAGAGCGGAGGTAAAACTTCTGTTTACGGCAATTTGTCCTGTGTGAACCCTATTGGTAAGTCCCAACAAAAATGAAGTATGAACATCACTTGCAGAGTTATTTACAACCTGCGCAGAAGCACTTATGGGGGAATGGGGACCTTTGAAGGTGCGCAAGTGAATGATTAGGTAGCCACTATTTTTAATACCAACAGAAATGGTACTTGTAAAAAGCTCCATTCGCTCGATATCCCACATGGGAATAGCTTTTAAGTTGTACCCGACGTTCTGATCCATCATGAGTGGGAAGTTGTCTTTGTACACGATGATGGAATTAGCAGGTAAATTACCGACCGTATTTATAGTATTATCACTACTTTTTAATTGATAGAAAAATGGTGTGAGTTGCAGCGCCTCTTCTAAGTTTGTAATGTTGTTAGCCGCTATATCTTGAGCAGTAAACGTAAAAAAAGCAGTACTATCCTGTGCATAAGACACAGAGACAAAAACACCCAAAATGAATGTTATTATGTACTTCTTTGCGGTCACAACCAATGAAAGCCTTTACAGCTACAATGATAAGCACTAAATAAGTTAGATATCTAAATCCTATGGAGATGCAGCATATTTTAGGTAGATATTACGTCTACCTTACGTTTTAGTACAGAAGTGCCTATAAATACGATCATAAACACCAATCCAATAAAGGTAGAAATAGCTCCTGCTACAGATACATCCAGCCATTTAGCGGCATAATAACCTCCAATGGAACATAAAATACCAACTAGGCAAGCCAATATGAGCATCTTTTTAAAGTCTTCTGTAAGCAGATAAGCAATGGCTGGCGGTCCCGATAAAAAGGCAATAACTAAAATTGCGCCTACGGATTCAAAACTCACTACGGTAGTAAGAGACACGCCGCTCATTAAAAAATAATGCCAAAAGGTTACTGCTACGCCAGTTGAAAGGGCAAAATCGGGATCAAAAGTGGTAATAAACAAGCCTTTGTAACCCCAAATAACGGCTCCAATTAGGAGTACAGCAACTGCCAATAGAATAACAGTTTGCTTGGGTAATACTATGCCAAAAGCTATGGGTTGTAGCCAAAATGATATTTGTTCAATCTCGCCATACAACACACATTGTTGATCTAAGTCTGCATTCTGTCCCCATTTGGAGATGAGTATAATGCCAATTGCAAAGAGCAACGTATAAGAAACTCCGATGGCAGCATCGCTCTGTAGTCGTGCTTTTTTAGTAAACCATTCTATCATTAAGGTAGCAAGAATGCCACTGAACGCAGCCCCTGCTAGTATGGGTAAACTTGCAGTGGAACCCGAGATGTAATACGCCACAAAAATGCCCGGTAATACAGCATGCGATATAGCATCCCCTATCATGACCATTTTACGCATTATTAAAAAACCGCCCATTAAAGCGCAGTTTATAGCAACAAGGCTAGCGGTTAGTATCGTATAAAAATCATTCATTCGTATGGGATTTCACTTTGGTGCGGGTCTATTTCAGGTCGTTCTAAGAGTTTGATTAAAAGCTTTTCTATTTCTGGGGTTATAACGTGTTCTATACCCTCGGCATCATCATGCACGTGGTCCTCTTGCATTTGAAAATACTTGGACAAGTAAATCTCCCATAATCTATGCTTACGGATAACTTCTCTTGCGGCTATTCTACCTCGGTCGCTTAGTATAATAAAGCCACGCACTTGATCTAAATAGTCTTGTTTTTCCAAGCGATTTAAAATAGCTTTTAGTTCAGATGCAGCGTATTTTTCTTGTTGTAAAAGAATGGAGGTTTCAATGGTTTTTTGGCCATCATCTGCTAGTTTGTAAATATCTTTTAATACGTTCTCGTTGTTGATTTTGATGTGATTTCCTTTTCTTAATTTCAGTCTGGCAAGCACGCCGCGTTGTTTTCCAAGCATAATTGCTGCGATGGTAAATAAGGATAATACCACTACAATCCAAGGTCCTGTGGGCATCCCAGTCCCACTATAACTAATGAAAACACCGATTACCCCACTCAGAAATCCAAACAAACCGGCATACATCAGCATTCGTGTTATAGAATTGGTTAAAAATCGAGCCCCAGCGGCAGGAGTAATAAGTAATGCAGCCATAAGCACTACGCCCACGGCTTGTACGCCAATAGCCACCGTGAGTACAGTTAGAAGTGCTAAAAATGATTTAAGAAAGTTAACATTAAAACCGATACCACGGGCATAGTTTTCATCAAAACTCACCAAGTTAAAACCGCGCAAGAAGAATAGAATACAGGCAATATTTATAACGGCAATAATGGAAAAAAGCTGCACATCGGTTATGCTCATGGATGCTGCTTTCCCAAATAAAAAAATGTCTAAGCCGCTCTGCGCATCGTTGCCGCTATGCTGTATTTTAGTGAGTAAGACAATTCCTAAACCAAAGAAAACACTCAAGGTAAGTGCCAATATTGCATCTGGTTTTAACTTAGATTTGGCTTGTACGTAATCCACAATCCAAATGGCCAACAAGCCAGAAATAACAGCGCCTATCAAGAAGTAAACAGGATTTTTAACTCCAGTTAACATAAAAGCAATTGCAACCCCAGGCAATACAGAGTGGGATATAACGTCACCTATCAAAGCGCGTTTTCGCAAATAGGTAAAGGTCCCCACAACGCCAGAGGCAAAACAGAGTACACCAGAACCTATTCCTACGACAAAAAGCGTGTAGTTTTCAGCTGAAAAAAAAGTGGTGATATGTCCCCAAAATTCCATCATTTATGGCGAATCGGAAATTCTTTATTTTCGAGTTCTTGACTTATTTTAGATATGGTGGTAAGCTTTCCGCCATAGGTGTCTGTAAGTATTTGGTCGGTAAAAACTTCTTCCGTTGGTCCACTTGCTATAAGTCTTGTATTGAGCAGAACCAGGTGGTCAAAGTAAGATTGTGCAGTGTGCAAATCGTGGTGTACAATAACAAGGGTTTTGCCTGCGTCTTTCATGTCTTTTAGCAGGGAAATAATCATCTCTTCGGTAGCAATATCTACCCCTGCAAAGGGTTCGTCCATTAGGAATAAATCACCTTGCTGAGCGATAGCTCTGGCTAAAAATACGCGCTGCTGCTGCCCGCCAGAGAGTTGGCTTATTTGTCGTTTGGCGTAGCCTAGCATGTTTACTTTTTCTAGACTGTCGGTAATTATATCTTGGTCTTCTGTGGTTAGTTTTTTGAACAATCCACGTTTTTGGTATCGGCCCATCGCTACGATTTCCCAGACACTTGCAGGAAAATCCCAGTCTATGTCCTGTCGCTGTGGCACATAGCTCACTCGATTTCTTACGTTATTCAGACTTTGGTCGTACACCTTGGTAAATCCGCTGGTAGGTGTAACAACGCCCATAATGCTTTTTAGCAAGGTGCTTTTACCGCTTCCATTGGGACCCATTATGCCTATTACTTGTTTTTCGGGTAGGTCAAAGTCTATGTTCCAAAGGGCTGGCTTACGGCCATACAACACCGTAAGATTATGTACTTCTATAATAGGTGGTTGCTTCATTTTAGCCCGTTTATAATGGTGTTAACATTGGTTTCAATCATGCCGATATAGGTTCCTTCAAAGCTACCACCAGCACCTAAAGCATCACTATACAAGGTTCCTCCAATAGTTAATTCGTAGTTTCGTGCATTAGCTCCGTCAAGAACGGCTTGCAGGTTTTTATTGGAAACACTGGTTTCCACAAAAACTGATTTTATGTTATGCGTAATAATGTAATCAGTCAAATCTTTGACGTCTCTAGCGCCATACTCGGCAGCTGTTGAAATACCTTGTAACCCTCGAACCACAAAACCAAAAGCATCTCCAAAGTAAGAAAAGGCATCGTGACTGGTAATTAATATTCTTTTCTCTTGCACCAGATTGCTATCCAATGCAGCAATTAGCTTTGCTTGAGATGCGTTTACTTGCTGGGCATATACCTCATAATTGGCGTTCGTTTTTTCTAATCCTTTAACCTTAGACAGCTCGTTTGCAATTCCTTTCAAGCCTTGCATCCAAAGCGTAGGGTTAAACCAAACATGTGGATCTACAAGGTCTGAAGAACCATCTACGCGCTTGAGCTTTGCAGGGTCAATATATGAACCAATGGCATAAGTAGGTTTTTGCTGGTTATAGTTTTCGAGCATTTTTGCCATTTTGCCTTCTAAATGTAGCCCATTATAAATGATAATATCGGCATTAGCTAGTTTTGAAATGTCACCTTGCGAGGCCTTGTACAAGTGAGGATCTACACCCGCACCCATGAGTGAAATTACTTCAGCTTGATCGCCGACTATGTTTTGCACGCAGTCTGCTAGTATTCCGGTGGTAGTCACTATCGTAATCCTGTTACTTTTTTTGGACTCGGCGCACCCAGATAGTATAAGGACAAAGAGCAGCCCAGCGTATATGGCCAATTTATACATTCAGCAAAGATAGGGGCTTTGTGCGCTTTTAGTATATCGTCTGTTGTAATTGTAAGCTATGAATTGAGCAATGGTATTTTAGCAAGCGGTGGTGGTATCTGTGAGTTTTTATGCAAGAATTGCCGTGTAATAGCACTTTGTATTTAGATTTGTTTCGAAAAATAAATGAGGTTTCTTTTATCTTTTTTGCTGTTTGGGAGTTGGTGTATAGGGCACGCACAATTGTATACGCTCAAAGATCCTGCTAAGGATAGTCTGGGGATTCAACTCTTGTATGACTCCTTACCCCTCATGTGTGATTCTTTTTACCTTACCTTTAGTCGTGAAAAATCGGCAGATCTCAAGAAATTTGTGCCTGATGTAAAATACCTCAAAGCTACCTTTGATACCTTGGCCATAGTGTACAGAGAAGAGCAAGTAGTCTACCGGCAGCAAGTATTGCTAAGGCAACTTCAAAAAGACTACAAACGCATTTTAAAACTAGCCAAAAGCGAAAAGATAAAACTTAATAAACTCCAAAAAGGGCTTACAAAATATAATTATGGCGAAGATGCAAAGGGCAACGAGTATAGTTATATCACCGTAAC
>CAMDCQ010000007.1 GCA_945890595.1 Chitinophaga pinensis | reverse complement strand
AGATGTTCGATTATAGGTCCACAATTTAAGATTATCCAAGTTGGAAAAAGTATATGTAAATGTGGTGTCAGAACTCAGAAAAACATCGTTTATCGAATAGCTAAAACTATCTACTTCTTTTAAAATACCTAGAACCTTTTTTTGACTTGTAATACACGAATCTTCTTGCAAAGAAAATGATCCATACGGCCCTTTAAGATTAATCACGTTTTTATCTAATACAGAGTCAGAACAGCCATAATGAGATACGATATGGAGCACATCGAAATCACCAGGAAAATCTTTCATTTGTGCGTCGAACGATTTGGTTATAGCAGATTGATTTGCAATCTTCCATCTAAAAGCATTCGGTTTATTGGGAGCCTTGGACGTATTGGTTAGCTGTAATGACTCTCCTACACAAATGGTATCCTGTTCTAAAGCGTAAGCAGCGACTGGTTTATTGCCCCCTCCTATCGTATTTACAATAGTAAAGGTACATCCAGATTTATCCTTTATCTTAATGGGCAAGCCGTAATATCCAGTGTCTACAATACGTAATGTAGGAGGCGAAAATCCCTGATATTTGGATAAGCCAAATTCCGTTAAATCCCAAAAAATAGAATCTACAGCCCAAATTCCTTTTGCTGTTAAATAAGGTTTATAATTAAATGGAACACATGCGCCGGTGTCAGCACTTGGACTAAATCTACCAAAAGACTGATAAATCGTATCGACATAGGTAACTTCACAACCTGCATCATTCATTTGATAAAGCGATATATAATGTTCACCTTCTTTATTAAAAACATTTAGCGATCGCACATCAAATCTATTTTGACTGTTATCTATTCTCCAGAAAAATGAATCTATCCCCGTAGAGTCAAAAGTACTGATTACTAGTGGTTGTTCACCACATATGGCACTTGGATTTTGTATCGTATTTTTAGGTAAATAGTTTATGTTTATTTCTTTTGTTTTAGTGCCAGAGCACTGACCGTTGGTTACCTCAAGTTTAATGTTTTGTTTGCCGGCAGGCAGCTTTTTGCTTACTTTTTCTCCAGTAGCCGATGTTTTATTATCAAAAGTCCATTGGTAAACAGTACTGCTCGTTAATCTTGGAACGATGTATTCTTCCAGTTCGAAAATACTTCCCTCACAAATGGTATCTGGAAAGGTAAAATCAACAACTAAAGGTGCGATTTCAACTTTGTTACTTTGCGTGAGGCTATCTGAGCAACCGGAAGTATGCTTTGCCACTAATTTCACATCATACTTACCCGCTGAAGTATAGGTATGACTGGGAGAATAGGTCGTTGACGTTTGACCATCACCAAAAATCCATTTAAAACTGGTATTAGCGCTTGGCGTGTAGTTAGTTACATTTATAGTTATTGGAGCCTTACACGCTCGATTATCTGGAAACGAATAGTTTACTTGCGGTTTTTCTTTGATTTCGATATAGTTTGTTTTGACCGTATCCCATGAGCAGCCAAATGTATCTGTAACAAAGAGTTTGATGGTATAAAATGACGAATTCGTATATTGATGAAAAGCGCTTTTTTGAGGCGAAGTGTAACCATCACCAAAATCCCAAAGCCATGTTTTCAATGGACCATTTCCTGCTGTACTGGCGTCTGTAAATTGAACATTTTCGCGTTCACAAATGCGTTGAGCACTCACATTGAAATTAACCTTAGGTAACTTATAGATCGTAATTTGCTTGCTAACGCTGGTTGAAACACCTGCTCCATCAACTGCGGTAAGGGTTACATTAAATATCCCTGGACGGTCATAAATAGTTGAAGCATCTATGAAATTGGAAGAGTTCCCATTTCCAAAAGTCCATGAAAATGATTTTGCCGAACCTGTTGATGTATTTGTAAAATTAATGGTGGCAGGAGGACAAGCAGAAAAGGTATTCGGTGTAAAGTCAGGCACCACCTGTGCTTGAGTGTACGTCACGCACATTATCGCCACGAAAAGAGCAAGTAATTTATACGCTAATCTCATCTGCACAGGTTATAAAAATAGACGCTCACGAAACATCCTCAAAATTACCGTAAAACTACAAAAAAAATAACAATTGATGAAGTGCTACTGAAACCAATAAATAAACTTAACTACCAATGCTCTATTTTTAGCAATTAGATTTGAAGCAACGTAGTTTTCTGAGTAAACAAGATACAAATCTGACAGAGGACGATAGCGCCATTGTAGTCTGGAATTGATATTGAAATTATTCGCTTGTGTATTGTACTGAAAAAAAGTAGTGAAGAAAACTGCTTTGGTAAATGACATCTCAGCCGTAGCTCCAATAAGTGATATATCCACGGTCTTATCTAAATGTGGCATATCAATACTATTATAATTATAGGATAGACCGAAGGTTCCCCATGGCTGCCAACGATAGTTTAAATCTAACTTCGCATTTGTTCGGTGTCCGCTATAATACTCTCCCACCGTAAGATCGGCTTCCCAGTTAAACGGTTTGCGTAAGTTTGATATATAGCTCAACGCAAGATTAGTATAAGAATAGCCCCCTGATGCAATAGCAGAATCTCCTGTAAATGAAACATCGGTATCAAAAAAAAGCTTGGTGTACCATTGGTTGTAATACGCAATAAGGTTACTTGTATTCTTAAACTGAACCTCGTATCCATATCTTACTTGATTATCGGTAAGAGCGTAGGCGTTATCCATATATCTATCCATATATACACTTGGACCATGGTAAATTAGATTGGCTGATTTTTTTGGATAAAAATTATACCGCAACAAAGGCTCTAATCGCCAAAATCCATGGCGTTCTATCGTAAACAGTTGTGGATTATAGCGTTCTATTCTTGGCACAAAACCTACGGCTGCATTATAATTTTTGCCGACGTACTCATGATTCCACATAGCCCTAAAACTAGGGGTTGAAAAAGTGTACCATGATGCGTGTGCGTAACTATCTGCGGGTTTATCAAAGGTGAAACTCTTATGAAAAAAAACTTTACCTCTATGGTTTCTATCTGCCGAAGCAAAATTATAATCTACTCCAAGAAGTCTGTTGAATGCGGACTTATCAAATTCTCGGTTCTCTACACTTGATCTGTTTACGCCTATAACGCCAATATTTGAACTTGCTCCTAGTTGCCGTTGCAATGCAGCTACACTGAAATTTTGACCAAGACCTGCGGTGCCGCCATCGGTTTGCATAGTCATTGCCCCTACTCGCCAGTTATCTCCAACTTTACCACTTAGCCTCGCCCCGCCCAGAATAGGAATCGTACCCCCATCTTTAAGGCCTATTTTTCGACTAAAAAAAGGCCGTATCTGACTAAAACCGAAGTTAGCAAACAAGTCGCCATTTTCTATGAAAAAATTTCTTCTTTCAGGAAAAAATAAACTAAATCTACTCAGGTTGGTCTGCTGCCTATCTACCTCAACCTGAGAAAAATCTGGGTTTACCGTAAGATCTAATTGCAAACTTGAACTAATAGCTATCTTGGCATCTACACCTGCATTCACTATGGGTTTAGGCTCTGTAGCAGCTGCATAATCTTTACTCAGTCCTCCGCTAGCGTAGGGAATTATAGCTACGTATTTTTTGGGTTTTTCGAGCGGTTTGTCCCAAATAAGTTTACCACAGTAATTTAGCGTTGCTATGTTAAAATTACGTGGAACTGCCGCCCATGCGGAACTCTCATTTCTCTTTAAATCATTTCGGGTAAAATTAATACTCCACTCCTTACTGCCTTCGGCAAATCGAAGACTATTAAAAGGAATTGAAATCTCTACCAACCACTTTCCTTCTGCTTGACTTACAGCAGAGTACCACAGGTTGTCCCACGCTGTTGTAACGCCAAAGTCCCCCCCATTTTCAATACTTCCCTCGCGCTGTACTCCCTTCGGACTCACTGCAAAACTAAAACCATTGGTCTTATCATTGGAAGGATTAAAAATAACAGAGAATGCATCCGTTCGCGGATACGAAAAATCTCTTTTCAAGCTTTGTACAATGTACTCACCCGGAATCTCATCATAACAAACTGCAGCAATGTAAAGGTTCTTATCGTCATACGTAAGCATTACCTCTGTCTTACTTTTGGCAAAAGCCGTATCGATTGGCGTACTGATAAAAAAATCTTTCGCCTTTTCTGCCTGTTGCCAGACGGTTTCGTTTAAAATACCGTCTACTGTAATCGCTTGATCCGTTTTTTGAATGTGGAGCACAGGTTCTGGTTTTTGGCCAAAATTTGCTAGCGTAAGTAACAATAAAGTTATAGCAATCGGAAATCTCAAAATGATTGGCAAATCTAAGCTTACAATTTCAATATGTGCAAGTTATAACTGATCCAAACCCAATAATTTAACTTATAGTTTTTTTTACTATAAGATTCCTATATTCGCCAATCAAATAAGTATAAAAATGCACCTAAAAATCTATTTAATGCTTTTGAAAGTTGCTCCTAAAAAGACTTTATTTGCTTCAAAAGTGAAACATAAATACAGTGCATCAAATCACTTATTGGCAACTAGTTTTGTTTTACTTACAAAAGTTTACATCAGCTTTAGCGCATTATAATTTAGACGTAAAACACCCCATTAAACGTGAAATTTATCTTTTTAAATACTATTTTTTGTTTGTGGCTTCTCGCTTCGTGTGCTCCCATGAAAAAGGGAGTTATACTGCACGAAAAAGAGAGGAAATTAATCGTGAATAAAGAGGCTTTTTTCATCAAAGGAATGAATTGGGACTATTCTCCTATTGGCACTAACTACACCTATAGTTTGTGGCAACAACCGGAAGAAACCATCAAAGCCGCATTGGATTACGATATGTCATTGCTGAAACAATTAGGCGTAAATACCCTTAGAATATACTCCAGCATTCCCCCAAAATGGATTGCGTACATACACCAAAACTATGGAATATACACTGTATTAAATCACACTTTTGGCCGCTATGGACTTACCCTTAACGACCAGTGGGTGGCTCATACAGATTATGGCGACTCTTTGGCTCAAACTATTATTCTAAATGAAGTAGAAGAACTAGCTAGAACGTATAAAAACACCCCCGGGCTGCTCATGTATTTGTTAGGCAATGAGAACAATTACGGTCTTTTTTGGGAGGGAGCAGAAACCGAAGATATACCCACCAATGTTGCCAACGAAGTTGCACAAGACTTATACCGCCTTTTTAATAAGGCCACTTTGCTCATCAAAAGCCTAGATTCCGAACATCCAGTTTCCATTTGTAATGGCGATTTGGGCTACTTAGATTTAATCGTATCCGAATGTCCCGATGTAGACATTCTAGGCATTAATATTTATCGTGGAATCTCCTTTACAGACGCATTTGAAACGCTAAAAAAACAGACCAACAAACCTTTTATGTTTACAGAGTTTGGGGCAGATGCATTTAATAGCATAACCCAAACTGAGGAACAAAATGAGCAAGCAAAATATGTATTGCACAATTGGCAAGAGATTTACTTAAATGCCGACGGACTGGATTTAGGTGGCAATTGCCTTGGAGGCTTTACCTTCCAATTTAGCGATGGATGGTGGAAAAAAGGACAAACCTATAATCTAGATGTACACGACAATGGAGCATCATGGACCAATGGAGGTTATACCTATGACTTTGTAGCAGGTCAAAAAAACATGAGTGAAGAATGGTTTGGAGTGTGCGCAAAAGGCAAAACATACGCTAACGGCACTTATCCTCTATACCCACGAGCTGCTTGTTACATTCTGCAAGAAGTGCATCAAATAAACCCCTATCAAAAAGGCCAAACTACCGAAAAATTAAAATCCGAATTTTCAAAAATACAACTTAATGATGCCGTACAAAAGGCACTCAAAAACAACACTAATCAAAATAAATAAGAGAATTTTAAACCCTATATGCCCATCCAGTACACGCAGATGCCAGAAGAAAACAAAACCAATAATGTACGTATAAAACGCCTAAAAATAGAAGGCGAAAACTTCTATTGCATTTCAAGTTACAACGAAATGCGCCCATTTTTTATGAGTATAGTAAGTGATTCTCACCACTGGATGTTTATATCCAGCAATGGGGCTCTTAGTGCAGGACGTAAAAACTCAGAATACTCACTTTTTCCTTATTACACTGCCGATAAAATTAACGAATCTTCAGAAACAACAGGTAGTAAATCTATTTTTCAAATACATCATAATGGCGAAACAGTAGTTTGGGAACCATTCTCAGAACGAAACGTAGATCGTTATTCAACCACTCGAAACCTGTACAAAAACACGATTGGTAACAAAATTATTTTCGAAGAAATTAACCATGACTTTAATCTCACGTTTAGATACGAGTGGAACTCTAGCGACATTTACGGATTTGTTCGTAAGTCATCTTTAGAAAACACAGGAAATCTCGCGATTACCGTTACCGTATTGGATGGTATTCAAAATATAATGCCAGACGGCGTTAGCAGTGACCTGCAAAACTCAACGAGTAATCTTGTTGATGCTTACAAACGAAATGAACTAGACGTCGATTCGGGATTAGGAATCTTTGCTCTAAGTGCCATAATAGTAGATAAAGCAGAACCAAGCGAAGCACTTAAGGCCAACGTGGCTTGGTCTCTTGGTTTGCCCAAAGCATCCCGTTTGGTATCCTCGTTACAACTCGATAATTTCAGAAAAGGACTTCCTGTTACCCAAGAGGAAGATGTAAAAGCTGAAAAAGGTGCTTATTTTGTTAGCTCCACATTAAACCTAAGTCCACAAGAGAAACAAGCGTGGGTTATTGTCGCAGATGTAAATCAAAGTCAGTCTAATGTAGTTTCTTTGATAGACAACATCTTGCACCATGAAGAACTTCAAACTAAAATAAATAAAGATATCGACCTAGGCTCGAGCAGACTAATCGAGTTAACTGCCTCGGCAGACGGCATGCAACTGTCAGCAGACGTATTTAGAGACACCCGTCATTTTTCAAATACGTTATTTAACATCATGAGGGGTGGTATTTTCGATTTTAATTACCAAATCGAAAAATGGGATTTTACAAATTATTTGGCTGCTGCAAATAAAAAAGTTTATGAAAATCATCTTGACCTACTCGATAACCTAGACGATAATCTTACGTGCTTTGATCTTCAGAAAATAGCAGAACAAAGTGCGGATAAAAATTTCCAAAGGTTATGTATGGAATACTTGCCGCTTAAATTTAGCAGAAGACATGGCGACCCAAGCAGACCGTGGAATAAATTTTCAATAAATACAAGAAGTGAAGTAGACGGTTCTAAAATACTTGATTATGAAGGCAACTGGCGAGACATTTTTCAGAATTGGGAGGCCTTAGCACTATCATTTCCGGCATTTACTGAAAGTATGATACATAAATTTTTAAATGCTACCACATTTGAAGGCTACAACCCCTACAGAGTGACTAAAGGCGGTTTTGACTGGGAAACTATCGAACCAGATAATCCTTGGTCTTACATTGGCTACTGGGGAGATCATCAAATCATTTACCTCTTAAAACTTCTTGAAGTTAACGAAAAATATTACCCAGGTAAATTGACCAGCAGTTTTGCAAAAGAATCTTTTGTATATGCCAATGTACCGTACAAGATAAAAAGCTACCAGGACATCCTCACTAATTCTAAAGATACCATAGAGTTTGACGAACATTTAGATGCTAAAATTAGAAAAAACAGGGCGCTGCTGGGGTCTGACGCGGCGTTGCTTACAGACGAAAATAACGCCATTTACACGGTAAACTTTATAGAAAAAATTCTAGCTACTGTCCTAGCAAAGCTATCTAATTTTATACCCGAAGGCGGTATATGGATGAACACACAACGTCCAGAATGGAATGATGCCAATAATGCACTGGTAGGCAAAGGAGTATCCATGGTTACGCTTTACTACCTCAAACGTTTCTTGATATTCTTTGGCAATCAACTAGAAAAAACTACGGAAGAACGCGTTGAATTATCTAATGAGCTTATCATTTTCTTTAAAAATATCGAAGCTGCTTTTGAGGACCACAAACACCTTCTAAACGATAGCATAAGCGATACACATCGTAAAGAAATATTGGACAAACTAGGTCAGGCCGGCAGTGATTATAGAGAGCACATTTACAAGCAAGCTTTTTGGGGCGAAAAACGAACCATTTCATATGGCCGTCTCAAAGGTTTTGTAAAATTAAGTCTTGATTTTATTAACCATACCATCGAGGCAAATAAACGAGAAGATGAGTTGTACCATGCTTATAATTTGATGACTATCAAAAACGAAAAGGAAATTTCCATTTCTCATCTTAATGAAATGTTAGAGGGTCAAGTTGCCGTTTTAAGTTCTGGACACCTTTCACCTGCAGAAGCCCTAAAAGTGCTCGATGCAATGAAGAGCAGTGCG
The DNA here is from genome assembly GCA_945890595.1 of Chitinophaga pinensis. GTDB lineage: Bacteria > Bacteroidota > Bacteroidia > NS11-12g > UBA9320 > UBA9320. The sequence continues at coordinate 15,588 of CAMDCQ010000007.1, read as the reverse complement.
CTTTTCAGAGCAGACCAATACAGCTACCTATTATACCCCAATAAGCAACTGCCAAAATTCCTTGAGAAGAATACCATTCCTCAAGAGGATGTAGAGCAGTCTATGTTACTAGGCGCATTGCTAAAGGACGGCAATCGCATTTTAGTGGATCAAGACATAAAAGGAACGTACCATTTTAACGGTAATTTTAAGAATGCAAGTGACCTTGAAAAAGCTATAGATACACTTCAAGATTCGAAGTACGGTGATTATGCATTTTCCGAAAAAAGAATGCTATTGGAAGTGTTTGAAAAAGTATTTAACCATAAAGCATTCACAGGTAGATCGGGCACCTTTTATGGTTATGAAGGGCTTGGATCTATATACTGGCACATGGTTTCCAAACTACAACTTGCAGTACAAGAAATCTGTCTGAAAGCGGTAGACCTGAAAGAAGACTCGGCATTAATAGGCAAACTACTAGAGCATTATTATGAAATAAATGAAGGCATTGGCGTACATAAGTCACCTGCATTATATGGTGCATTTCCCACAGACCCTTATTCTCACACCCCAGGAGGAAGAGGAGCCCAACAGCCAGGTATGACCGGTCAGGTAAAAGAAGATATACTCAGCAGATTTGGCGAATTAGGTGTATTTGTACAAAACGGTCGCTTGTACTTTAATCCTTGTTTGCTTCGCAAAAATGAATTTACCATACAAGACCGTAATTTCCATTATGTAAATACCCATAAAGAGCACAATGACTATGCTCCCCATATAGGTTCATTGTGTTTTACGTACTGTCAAGTACCTATAATTTATCGTCTTGCTAAACAAGATCGCATGGAGGTAACACGGAAAGATAACTCTATCACCACATTTGAAACTCTGCACTTAGACGCAGAAAGTAGCTCTCAAATTTTTAATAGAACAGGTGACATTATTCAAATTACAGTATACGTTAGCGAGACTATATTGAAATAAAAGCGAAATGACCAAAGTACATCTCACCACACTGGTTTTTGGAATACTTTTTTTAGGTGCATGTAGAAATGCTAAAAGCATTATTCCGCCTGTCCAAAACGCAGATACTGAGGTACAGGTAGAAACCCTATTGGCGCAAATGACCCTGGAAGAAAAGATAGGTCAAATGAGCCAGGTGAGACACTTTTGGGATATTGAAAGTGGTGATGTAACCAAAAAGCACATCGGGTCGGTAATACATACCGAAGGGCCAGTTCCTGGTCAAAATGCTGAAGAGTGGCAAGCTCGATTTAAGGTATTGCAAAAGGAAGCATTAGCTACTCGTTTGGGCATTCCATTGCTTTTGGGGGTAGATGCGGTACATGGTCAAAATACGTATAACGGTGCTACCATATTCCCCCATAACATAGGGATGGGTGCAACCCGCAATCCTACTCTTGTGCAAGAAGCGTCAAGAATTACGGCTCTTGAAACTCGAGCATGCGGATTTAATTGGGTTTTTGCTCCATGTGTAGCCATTCCCTATAATGAAAAATGGGGTCGTTTCTATGAAGCTTATTCAGAAGACAAAAACGTAACATCAGCACTTGCCAAAGCAGCTATTAGCGGGCTACAAGGTGATCTGACTAGTGACAAAACTGTGATGGCCACCGCTAAACATTACATAGGTGACGGCAATACGGACTTTGGTGTAGAAGGAGGTAAAACCACATTAAGCCCAGAACACATAAGCAGCCAATTGCTAATGCCTTATAAAATAGCCGTTCATGAAGGTGTAGGTGCAATCATGGCATCTTTTAATAGTATAGACGATATTTCTATGCATGCGCATAAGGCTTGGATTACGGATACGTTGAAAGGCGCTTTGGGATTTGACGGAATGGTGATTTCTGATTGGAAAGGCTACTCTAAATTCGGGGGAATTGATATTATAAATGCAGGAATTGACATGGTAATGGCCGTAGATGGCGATTTGGACTTTTTTCAAAACGACCTTAAACGTGCTGTAGAGAGTGGGACCGTCTCAATGGAAAGAATAAATGATGCAGTGCGACGAATCTTAAGACAGAAATATCGATTAGGACTATTTGAAAATCCGTTTCCAAAAACAGAACTTAGCACTAACATAGGAATCAAAGAACACCGAGACGTAGCTAGGCAAGCGGTACGAGAATCACTCGTGTTGCTAAAGAACGAGCAGTATGTATTGCCTTTGAATAAGAATGCTAAACTAGTAGTAGTAGGCGAACACGCCAATAATACGGGTTTACAATCTGGCGGATGGACGATGCATTGGCAAGGCACAGAAACCAGTTATAAAGGGGGGACCACTATTTTAGAAGGAATACGTACTCTTTCAAATGGAGAAGTGGTTTATGACTCGATCGGCAATCAAAAATCAGATGCAGATGTAGCCATTATAGTGGTAGGTGAAACTCCTTATGCAGAATTCTTTGGTGATATTGGTCGTGATAATAATCCGCACCAGCTTACACTCACCCAAAAACACCAACACTACATTGCCAACTATACAGCGCAAGGGATTAAAGTGATAGTCATACTTATCTCTGGCAGACCTTTAGTGGTAACACCACAATTAAATCAAGCAGATGCATTCGTAGCAGCGTGGCTCCCTGGATCAGAAGGCCAGGGTATAGCAGAAGTGCTCTTTGGCGATTATAACTTCACCGGCAAGCTACCTCACTCGTGGCCTAAAAGAGTTGAAGATTTTACGGACGAATACGGGCCAAACTGCTGGAGTTCGAACATTACCCCACTATTCTCATTGGGATATGGATTAACCTATAATACAACAAACAACGAATAGTAATAATGACTTACGTAAAAACAATACTGAAAATAAGAGCCGCTCTTTTCTTTAAAAACTTCCAAAAAACAGGTTTACTAATACTCCTTACTGCAACACTTAATGCCTGCGGATCTTACCCTACTAAAAACGACACACTACAACATATGAACCACAAAAAGACAGCCTCGGAGATTTTAGGAAATCCAAACTATCAAGCAATATGCTACGGTGGTTTTCGCAAAAATACAAGAGAAATAGAACCGACAATAGCGGAACTTAAAGAAGACTTAAGACTCCTAGATGCAGCCGGAATTAACGTTTTGAGAACCTACAATACGCAATATAAAGAAGCTGCCAACTTGCTGCAAGCGATATCCGAGCTTCAAGCAGATAATCCTAATTTTGAAATGTATGTCATGGTCGGAATATGGATAGATTGCCAAAATGCTTGGACCAGTTCCGAGCCTAACCATAATGCTGAAAGTATTGCAGCTAATACTGCTGAAGTGCAGAGAGCAGTAGATTTAGCTAATAAATATCCGGACATAGTAAAGATTCTTGCAGTAGGAAACGAAGCCATGGTAAAGTGGGCTGCTAGCTATTACGTGCAACCTAACGTGATCCTTAGATGGGTAAACCATCTTCAAACGTTGAAAAAAGAAGGTAAGCTAGACAAGGACCTATGGATTACCAGCTCGGACAATTTTGCTTCTTGGGGAGGAGACGACTCCCTTTATCACTGTACCGATTTAGAAAACTTGATCAAAGCGGTTGATTATGTTTCGCTGCATACTTACCCAATGCACGACACACACTACAACCCCACATTTTGGGGAACCTTAGAATCAGAATTACACTTGCCTAAAACAGAAGCATTAGAACGAGCTGTGACCCGAGCTGCACTTTACGCTAAAAAACAATATGCTACATCAAAACTCTACATTCATAGTATTGACAGCACAAAACCAATACACATTGGAGAAACCGGTTGGGCTAGTTCTTCTGATGGTTTATATGGTCCAAATGGATCTAAAGCCTGTGACGAATACAAAGAAGGCCTCTACTATAAAATGATGCGAGACTGGACTGATTCTGTTGGAATCTCGTGCTTTTACTTCGAGGCATTTAATGAACAATGGAAGGATGCTCAGCATTTAGGCGGTTCAGAAAACCACTTTGGTCTATTTAAAATAAACGGTGAAGCCAAATTTGCACTTTGGGAGCTTGTAGATAAAAAGGCTTTTGAAGGACTTACCCGAAACGGGAACACCATTAAAAAAACCTACCAAGGTAATTTTGATTTATTACTTAAAGATGTAGATTTACCATCTACAAAACAGTTAAAATAAGGAATGCAGCCCCTTAAAATCATACTAATATGCCTTACCGTGATGCTAACTTCATGTAAAACGCAAACTAAACTACATGTAGCTGTTTACGAAACATCTGCAGCGGGAGCACAGCTAAGTGTAAAAACAGAATTTAATCCCGAAGCTTCTGCTAGCGTCATTCGTATTTTACCTAAACAAAAATTTCAAACTATAACAGGTTTTGGAGGATCATTTACCGAGTCTTCAGCCTATTTACTAACTAAACTTAGCTCGGCTAAACGCAAAGAAATATTAGAAGCCTACTTTGGCGATAGTGGCGCTAAATATTCACTTACCCGCACGCACATGAACTCGTGCGATTTCTCATTAAGCAATTATTCCTATGCTCCTATAGCTGGCGACACGTTATTGACTCATTTTTCGGTTGAAGAAGATAAAAACGACATAATTCCTATGATAAAAGATGCCAAGGCCACTTCGTCAGACGGATTTAAAATAATCAGTTCTCCATGGACAGCCCCACCTTGGATGAAAGACAACAACAATTACGTAGGCGGCAAACTACTACCAGAATACTACGACACGTGGGCGCTTTTCTTTTCGAAATACATAACCGCCTACAAAGCAGAAGGAATTGATATTTGGGGGTTTACCGTCGAAAACGAACCATTAGGAAATGGCAATAACTGGGAGAGTATGGTATTTAAACCTCAAGAGATGAATGATTTTGTAAAAAATCACCTTGGCCCAAAACTAAAAGCAGACGGTCATGACGCTAAAATACTGGGCTACGATCAAAATAGAGATGAACTGAAAGATTGGGTGGAGGTTATGTATAAAGACCAAGAAGCCGCTCAATACTTTGCAGGTACAGCGGTACATTGGTATGCAAGCACTTTCGACTTTTTTCCAGAAGCACTGCAACTAGCACATAATGCAGCGCCTGATAAATACCTAATACAAACCGAAGCCTGTGTAGATTCTGAAATACCCAAATGGCAAGACGACAAATGGTATTGGACTAAGGAAGCTACCGATTGGGGCTGGGACTGGGCTTCTGAAGAGCAAAAATACCTACACCCAAAATATGCACCCGTAAATCGCTATGCACGAGACATCATAGGGTGCCTAAATAATTGGGTAGATGGTTGGATAGACTGGAATATGGTACTCGATAAACAAGGAGGTCCCAACTGGTTCAAAAACTGGTGTGTAGCCCCTGTGATAGTTGACATAGAAACAGATGAGGTATATTTTACGCCCTTATACTTCGTTATGAGCCACTTTAGCAAATTTATACGTCCTGGGGCGGTGCGCATAGGACTAGAAACAAGTGATAAAGACCTGCAAGTTACTGCAGCCCAAAACCCTGACGGCAGCATAGCAGTAGTTGTTTTTAATGAAGGAACGACAACCAAAAGTTTTACAGTAGAACATAACAGAAAAAGTAAATCAATAACCATTGCTGCACAAGCCATTCAAACCCTAGTGATTCAAAACTAAACTGAACTAAAATGAGTAATACAACAGAAACAAACAAAGTTCCTATGGGACAAAAGATAGCCTTTGGCGTTGGTATGTTAGCCAACCAAATGTTCCCAGCGGTTATGGGAATATTCATGGTCGTTTTAGTGCAAGACCTAGGGTTCCCGGGTTGGATGTGGGGTTTCGTCTTTTTCTTCCCTCGTATTTTTGACTCTATTACAGACCCAATTATGGGTTTTATATCTGATAATACTAAGTCTAAATGGGGGCGCAGAAGACAGTATGTTTTTATGGGTGCCATTTTGATGGGTATCTCTTTTAGTTTCCTTTGGCAACTGCATAAAGTAGATAGTATCGATTACAACTTTGCTTACTTTTTAATCTGGTCGTTTATTTTTTACCTTGGACTAACCATTTTTAGTGTTCCGTATGTGGCTATGGGCTACGAAATGAGCGATGACTTTCATGAGCGCACCAGTATAATGGCTATATCACAATGGATAGGGCAATGGGCTTGGGTTATAGCTCCATGGTTTTGGGTAATCATGTACGATCCAACCTGGTTTAGTTCTGCAGAAGTAGCTACACGAACCCTCGCCGTATGGGTAGGCATTATTTTTATGGTATTTGCTATGGTTCCAGCTATTTTCATAAAAAGCGAATCCACACTTAACGAGGACTATACCCCTATGACAATGAAAACCTTAGGAGGCAGTTTGTATAAAATATTTTATGGTTTCGTTGAAGCTTTTAAGATAAAGCCTTTTCGTAAACTGTGTATCGCCACATTCCTTATATTCAATGCTTTTAATACCGTAGCGTCCTTTACATTCTTTGTCATCGTATATCACTTATTTGGAGGCAATGCTGGTGCTTCAGGCATTTGGCCTACCCTATTTGGGTGTATCGGCGCTCTCATGACTACCTTCTTAGTTATTCCCGTAGTAGCTATCATGTCCAAAAAACTAGGTAAAAAAAATGCTTTTCTTATATCACAGGGAATTTCCATTATTGGATATATTCTACTTTGGTTTTTACTAATACCCGGTAAACCCTACATGTTCATTTTTGCATTGCCGTTTTTTGCCTTTGGTATAGGCAGTCTTTTTACCCTTATGATGTCTATGACGGCGGATGTTATAGACTTAGATGAGTTAAACACAGGAAAACGAAGAGAAGGAATATTTGGAGCTATTTATTGGTGGATGGTTAAGTTTGGTTTCGCCATTGCTGGATTAGCCAGTGGTGCCATCCTTTCTTACATTGGTTTTGACTCTTCACTCGCAACGCAACCAGATGGAGCTATCACTGGACTTCGACTATTTTTCTCAGGGTTGCCCATTGCAGGTACTTCCATAGCTCTAGTAGTAATGTGGAACTATGATGTGACTGAAGAGCGAGCTGTAGAAGTAAGTGCCGAACTTAAAAGACGAAAAAAGAAAAAAATAAGTGCACCATCTTTCTATCAGCTCAATAAACTTCAAAACTTTACCTCTTTATCACCTTCAGCTATATTAAGTACCGATTTAGACTTCAGTAATCTCAGCCATTCTGAACTACAATCGCAATTTAATAATACCTTCAACCAAGGACTACATGGTTTGTGCTTCGGAGCTTATGTAAAAGGTCAAAATATAGGAGATCAGATAAGTCAAGAGCAGATAACCCGACGTATAAATATCATAGCACCTCACACTACTTGGGTACGATCTTTCTCTTGTTCTGAAGGTCATGAGCAGATTCCAGTGGCTGCCAAAACCAAAGATCTAAAGACTTTGGTTGGAGCTTGGATAAGTGGAGATAGACGCAAAAACGAAATAGAAATCCAAAACCTTATACAATTAGGTAAAAATGGCCTCGTAGATATAGCGGTAGTAGGCAATGAAGTTTTACTTAGAAACGAATTGTCAGAAGAAGAGCTATTGGATTATATCTATCAACTAAAGAGAGAGCTGCCAGGAATACCAGTTGGGTATGTAGATGCTTACTATCAGTTTCACGAACGACCAAAAGTAGCAGAGGCTTGCGATGTTATTTTAGCCAATTGCTACCCTTTCTGGGAAGGTTATAGCATAGATAAAGCCACGGCATACTTGAAGCAAATGTATGACGTAGCTAAAAATGCAGCTAAAGGAAAGCACGTAATTATTACTGAAACCGGATGGCCCAATGCAGGAGAAAATTTTGACCAAGCTATACCTTCGGAGAGCAACAGCATGCAGTATTTTGTAAATACTCAAACCTGGGCTAAGGCAAACGCGATAGACTTATTTCATTTTTCTTCCTTTGATGAATCTTGGAAAGTAAATGAAGAAGGAAATGTAGGCGATCAATGGGGACTTTGGGATCAAAACGAAAAACTCAAATATCAATAAACTATGTCCAAACGTCAAGAAAAATTAATGTCGCTTGTTGCCGCTAAAGGCATTCGGCAATCCTCCGGAAATTATGCTTTAGATGCAAAAGGACTTTTAAACGATGGAATACATGGCATCTGTTTCAGTCTATTTGAAGAAGGACAAAAACCAGGCGATACGGTTACCGAAAAGCAGATAAGAAGACGCTTAGAAATCTTAAAAACCCATGCCAAATGGATTCGTACTTTCTCGTGTACCGAAGGCAATGAAATGATACCACCTTTAGCCAAAGAATACGGGATAAAGACACTTGTAGGTGCTTGGCTGAGTGACGACACGGAAACCAATGCCAAAGAAATAGAAGGTCTGATTAATCTGACTAAACAAGGATACGTAGATATTGCTGCTGTGGGTAATGAGGTACTTTATAGAAAGGAACTCACAGAAACAGAATTAATCAAGTACATAACCGATGTAAAAGTGCAAATACCAGGAACGCCTGTGGGCTATGTAGATGCCTATTATGAGTTTACAGAAAGACCTGCAATAACAGCCGTTTGTGACGTTATTCTTGCCAATTGCTATCCTTACTGGGAAGGTTGCCATATAGACTACTCATTTTTGTACATGAAAGAGATGTATCAACAAGCGGTAAAAGCTGCCAATGGCAAAAAGGTAATTATGACCGAAACAGGCTGGCCTAGTAAAGGTGGAGCTTTTGAAGGCTCAGAAGCCAATATGGCTAACTACCTCAAATATTTTACTAACGCTCAGCAATGGTCTAAAAATGAAGGCATTGAGATGTTCTACTTCTCTTCTTTTGATGAGTCATGGAAAGTAGGTGCCGAAGGAGACGTTGGTGCCTATTGGGGACTGTGGGACAAGGATGAGGCATTAAAATTTTAATAGCTCACAGCTCAAGAAAACCCTTCATTGGCCTTATATCTGTCCGTAGATACGTCTTTTGTTAGAATGAGCATAAATACAAGAATCTAAACATTCAGAATGTCAGCAACCTTTCCTTTTGGTTAGCATAAAAGCTTACTCCAAAGCGCTAAAAGCCTTCCCGTTTGCCCCGTCATTTTCTACCAAAGCAGGAATCAATGCCCCGGGTAAAACTGCTTCCACTGCATTGGGCGCATTTTGGCTTCCCATATCCGTTCTGAGCCATCCCGGATCTATGCAATTTATACGTACGTTAGTTTCTTGATAGTGCGCTGCAAGATCTTCGGTGAGCTTAATCACTGCCCACTTGGATGCGCTATAAGGTGCCAGTTCGGGAGTTTTAGTTATTCCAGAGCTTAAATTTACCACACGACCGTATCCACGCTCCGCCATTTTTGGCACAAAAGCACCACAAATAGTGTACATAGCAAATACATTCGTTTTCATAGTTTGCATCCAGTCTTCCCAACTATGTTGCCATATATCGCTTTGGTAAGAAGTCATAATTGCGGCATTATTATACACTATATCCACTTCAATACCTAATGCATTTACTTGGTCTATAACCTGGTGCACACCTGTTTCATCAGATAATTCACCAAAAACCACATGCACAGATACAGGAAAGGTTTTCAGCATTTCTACAGTCTTATGGCAACTCTCAGCGGTACGGCCATGCAGTATAATATTGCACCCTTTTTCGGCCAGCCCCAACGCTATTTGTTGCCCTACACCTCTGCTAGAACCTGTTATTAAGGCATTCTTATCTTTTATATTCATGGTCTTCTGTAACCTTTAAAATGTGCGCGTAGGCATTAAGAGGATTTCAAGGTAATATCAAACGTAAAACCAACATCTCTCAGTGAGCGATATCTTCCCTCGTCAAACTTATACAATTTAGCTGGTCTGTGCCATACATTTTCTTGCACTTCATCCAAAGATGTAAGTAAATTCATTCCCAATATTTTTTTTCTGAAATTAGGCTTATCAAACTTAAATCCGAGTAGCGCTTCATACAAAGCCTGTAACTCTGAAAGTGTAAATTTGAGTGGCAAAAGTTCAAAACCTACTGGTCTATATTGAACAGAGCGTTGTAGTGTTCGAATTCCTTTCTCTAGGATTACCTTGTGATCAAAAGCAAGGTCAGGCAATTCACGTATATCAAACCACTGTATAGAGCTAGCCCACGCAGATGCGACAGGATGGTAGTTACTACTTTTTACCAAAGAATAATAAGCGACCGTAGCTACTCTACCCGCAGGATGCCTATTTACCGAACCAAAAGTGTGAAATTGTTCCATGAAGATGTCTTTCAACCCTGTAAGCTTATTCAAAACTGAATTTGCTGCATGCTCTAAATCCTCGTTTAAACTTACCAAATCACCGGGAAGTGCCCAGCTACCCTTATACGGATCGGCATTACGTTCTATAAGTAATACCCGCACTTGACCTTCTTGATAACCAAAAACAACGCAGTCTACAGAAAGCCCAAATTGAAACTCTTGTTTAAAAGGCACATTGTTTTCCGATATAAAATACTTATTGGATTCACTCATTGACGGGGCTAAACTACTTATTTCGATTCAAACTTAACGGAAATTTTTACTTATAGTATTTTTTACTTTAAGTTTTTTTATGTTCTTTTGGAACATCATAACATAATAATAACATGAAAAAAATCATTACTTTAATTCTAACAGCACTCACTTTTGTGGGTTTTGCTCAGGACCCTACCACTTCGGCAGGAACTCCTTCTCAGGCTTCTACGGATGTGATTTCTATTTTTAGCGACTCGTACACCGATGTTTCTGGCACAAATTTTTATCCAAATTGGGGTCAATCTACACAGTACGCTGCATTTGCAGTAGGTACAGACAACATGATTAAGTACTCTAACTTAAACTACCAAGGTATTCAATTTGGTTCTGCTCAAGATGCAAGCGCTAAAGGGTATCTACACATGGACATTTGGACTTCAACTTCATTTGATTTAGACATCTTCTGTATCAGTCAAACTCCTCAAAACGAGAAAAAAGTTACTAAAACATTAGCGGCAAATCAGTGGAATAGCATTGACATTGACTTAGCAGATTACATCTCTCAAGGTCTTTCTGTGGCTAGTCTTTACCAATTCAAATTTGACGATTTGGGTAGAACTGGTAGCACCATCTTTTTAGATAATGTATATTTCTATGGTTCACCGGCAGCTACTGAGCCAAGCGTTGCTGATGCTACTCCTACTTATGCTGCTGACGACGTTATTTCTTTATTTAGTGACGCATATACTAACGTTAATGTGGATACTTGGAGAACAGGATGGTCTTCTGCAACCCTAGATGCTTTTGCTATTAGTGGCGATAATATCAAAAAATACAGCAGCTTAGACTTCGTTGGAGTTGAGGCAACTGGAGCAAATTCAATAAATGCGAGCACCATGGAGCATTTAAACTTAAGTGTATGGACTGCTGATGCAACTAAATTTAGAGTAAAATTAGTGGACTTTGGTGCTGATAACGCTTTTGGAGGCGGTGATGACAAAGAGCACGAACTTGTATTTGAAGCTCCTGCTCAAAACAATTGGATCAACTATCACTTGGCTTTAGCTGATTTCACAAATCTTACAACGAAATCAAATATATCTCAAATTATTTTTTCTGCAACCCCTGCAGGAAGCGCTACTGTTTTTATAGATAACGTTTTTTTTAGCAAAGAAGCGGTTACACCTACTCCTACAGTCGCAGCAGCAGATCCTACAGATTTACAAGCTAATGTAATCTCATTATTTAGTAACGTATACACAGACGTAACGGTTGACACTTGGAGAACATCTTGGTCTTCAGCAGACTTAGAAGAAATTCAAGTTGCAGGAAATGATGTAAAAAAATACGATAAACTTGACTTTGTTGGAATCGAAACTGTTGGTGCTAATTCTATAGATGCTAGCGGTATGACTCACTTTACATTTGATGCTTGGACTCCAAATGCTACCACTTACAGAATTAAGTTAGTAGATTTTGGTGCGGACAATGCATACGGTGGAGGAGATGACAAAGAGCATGAAATTGCCTTTGACACTCAAACAACTGCTACTTGGAACAATCATAAAATTGCTCTTAGTGACTTCACTGCTCTAACCTCAACATCACATATTTCTCAGCTAATTTTCTCTGCTATTCCAGTAGGCACTGCGACACTTTATGTAGACAATGTTTATTTCAGCAAACCAGATAATGGAAGCGTTAAAGAAATCGCTTTTAGCAGCTTTGAGGTTTATCCAAATCCTGCTGCTGAATTTGTAAAACTTGAAGCTGTTGCTACTATTGGTCTAGTGTCAAGCTACACCATACAAGGTATCAATGGTCAAACTATTGCATCTAAAGTATTGAACACTTCAGTTGTTTCAGAAATAATTAATACTTCTAGCCTTGAAGCAGGTATATACTTCTTACAAGTAGCTACTGAGCAAGGAACATACACGCATAAATTAATTATTCAATAATCACTTTTATTTAAATTTTACCAAAAGGGGTTACAGTTAACTGAAACCCCTTTTTTTGTTAAAAAACATACCATGAAAAAAAACATACTTACTCTAGCCGCTTTATTAGGTTTCACTTTCATTTATGCACAGAAGGTTCCTATTACATTTGAACCTAACGAAAACGGTGCTGATTGGACTTGGACGGTCTTTGAAAACAACGACAATCCTCCATTAGAAATTGTAGAAAACCCATCCAAAACAGGTATTAATACGAGTAATACCGTAGCCAAATTAACCGCACGGGCTTCTGGTGCGCCATGGGTTGGATGCGAATCAAAACACGGAAGTGATATAGGTACGTTTCAATTAACAGCTGCAACATCTACCATCACCATAATGGTATATAAAACCGTAATTAGTGACGTAGGAATAAAATTAGTAACGAACAGCAACGCTGCTCTTCCTGAAATTAAGGTAGCCAATACCAAAATTAATGAATGGGAAGAATTAAGCTTTAATTTCTCAGGTCAAATGACCATGGTTTATGACCAAATTGTCATTTTCCCAGACTTTAGAAGCAGAGGAGAAGAAACGGTTTCGTATTTTGATAATGTAACTATGGGTAACAAAACCATTGGTATACGTGAGCAAAAACTGATCAATGCTCAAATTTTTCCAAATCCAGCACATGACTATATTAAAATAACACTAAACACACCGTCACAAGAAACCACAGAAGTAACTGTAATCAATGCGCTTGGTAAAGTAGTGAAAACCGAACATATGAATTCAGTGAATAGCAACAAACAAATTAGTACTAGTGACCTATCAAGAGGTGTTTACGTTGTAAAAATAACCAATGCCAACAGCACACTAAGTGAGCAAGTTATATTACAATAATTAAAATATAAAGCGGGCGAGTATATTTGCCTTCTATGCTTACTAAGACTTACGGCAGTGCCGTGTATGGAATCTCTGCCCAACTCATAACTGTAGAAGTAGATGTGGGTCAAGGCGCAAAAACACAAATCATCGGACTGCCCGATAACGCAGTAAAAGAAAGTCAACCCAGGGTAAATGCCGCAATGAAAAATTGCGGCTTCACCTACCCACGTAAAGGCGTAGTGATAAATATGGCACCCGCAGATATTCGCAAAGAAGGATCTGCGTACGACCTTACAATTGCCATTGGTGTAATGGCTTCTGGCGAATTAATGACCACAGACATGCTAGAAGAAACTATCATCATGGGCGAATTAAGTCTAGATGGAAGTATTTTGCCCATAAAAGGAGCTCTTCCTATTGCTATTCAAGCACATAAAGATGGTTATAAAAAACTAATCGTTCCGAAAGAAAATGCCCGAGAAGCCGCTATCGTCAAAGATCTTGAAGTATATGGAATGGAGAACCTTAATGACGTTGTAGACTTATTAGAAGGTACCAAAGACTTCGAACGCACTATCGTAAATCCAAGAGATGATTTTGCAGAGGGTTTAACCAAACTCGTTTTTGATTTTAGCGATGTTAAAGGCCAAGAAAACATAAAGCGGGCCATGGAAATAGCTGCCGCAGGAGGTCACAATATTATACTTATAGGTCCTCCAGGAGCAGGTAAAACAATGTTAGCTAAAAGACTAAACACCATTCTTCCGCCTATGAATCTGCATGAAGCCCTTGAAACCACCAAGATACACTCTGTAGCTGGCAGGTTAGGAAATAATGCAACACTTATGGCCCAACGGCCGTTTCGAAGTCCGCACCATACTATAAGCGACGTAGCTTTGGTAGGCGGCGGTAATCACCCACAACCTGGCGAGATAAGCTTGGCTCACAACGGTGTTCTTTTTTTAGACGAGTTGCCTGAATTTAAGCGAACCGTCTTAGAAGTTCTTCGTCAGCCGTTAGAAGATAGAAGAGTAACCATATCAAGGGCTAAATTTTCGGTTGACTATCCTTGTTCTATGATGCTAGTAGCGAGTATGAACCCATGCCCTTGTGGTTATTTTAACCACCCCGAAAAAGATTGCGTGTGTGCACCAGGCGTAGTCCAAAAATACCTAAGTAAGATAAGCGGACCACTACTAGACCGGATAGACATCCATATAGAAGTAACTCCTGTTAAGTTTGATGAATTAAGCCAACAAGACGGTAACGAAGAAAAAAGCGACACCATACGCCAACGCGTAATTACCGCACGCGAATTACAACACAAACGCTTTGAAGAGTTGCCATTATATAGCAATGCACAAATGGAGAGCAATCTAATAAGGCAGTTTTGTGAGATTGATAATAAAGGATCGCTGCTACTTAAAAATGCAATGAACAAACTCAACCTTTCTGCACGAGCATACGATAGAATTCTTAAAGTAAGCCGAACTATAGCAGACCTTGCAGGCAGTGAAACTATAGAAATAGAACACCTCGCCGAAGCTATACATTATAGAAGCCTAGATAGAGAAAATTGGGGCGCGTAAAGGACATTAAGTTTTCTTTTAGGTACGCATCAATTGGTTTGCTCATAAATACGTTGCGACCGCTACCTTTGCACCAATGCATTTAATCACATCTCACATCTGTATGGTGAAAGACATAGGTGTTCACGGTAATCTTTTTGGCGGAATCATGATGGCCTGGATAGACGAGGCTGCCAGCGCTATGGCGGTTAGCGTTTGTCATACTCCTAATATGGTTACTGTAAAAGTAGACGAACTGGTATTTAAAAAGAAAGTAAAGGAAGGTTTTGTGATACGCATATACGGAGACGTAGAACGAATGGGAAACACTTCTGTCACGTTTAAAATAGAAGCGCGTAAGGTTAGTGTGTACACTGGAGAAGAAGACGTCGTAGTGACTACTAACACCACTTTTGTACGTATAGACGAGGAAGGAAAACCAACACCTATACCTACCATTGTAAAAGATCGATATCGAAAACCCTCATAGTTATCTTGATGGAAATAGAGTATTAATCGCACATAATACCCGTTGCTCAATTCATTTTGAGTATTGGTTCAATCTAGATATATACAGAAATGTAAGAGTTCGTTTATAGTGTACCACTAAAGGTAACTAATATGCGAGCCAAGACCAACGTTAAAAGACCAGATAGAGTCATTCTATTCGAAATCGGAATAATTCTAACACTTCTATTGGTAAACTACGTAATGGAAATTCAGTACAAGACGCAGTTTATTGCACAACCACTTATCACGA
>CAMDCQ010000006.1 GCA_945890595.1 Chitinophaga pinensis | reverse complement strand
GGCACGTTGGGTAAGTGCTTGTTTGCGGTTATATAGGTTTCTACTTCTGCTAAACTCATCAAGTTATAATCATCAGCAAAAACAAAGTCACTCCACCATTTTGCATCTACGTTTACTTTGGTAGCACGCAGAGTGCCGTGAAATTCAGTATTACCATTAGCATCCATACGCATACCACCTTTGCTGGAATTATTACCTTCAACCCAAGGGGCGATAACAAAAGCACTGGCTAAGTTGGCACCAGCTGCTCCTTTCCCATCGGTGAAAAACATACCTTGGTCATTAGCTTGAACGATTCTATTGTACCCATTTTCTTTAAGGATGGGCACAAACTGTACTTGCTGGGTATAGTAAGTTAACGTGTTAGTTAACGGATCTATAGCTTCTGTACCCAGTGCTCTACTTCCGAATATTGCAGCGGGTCTATTTTCACCATTGCTACCTCTTACGTCTAAAACAGCACGTGGTTGTACTACATTGATACCACAACTTCCGTCAGGCATTACGATAAACTTGGTGTCAAACTCATCCGGACCAGATGTATTCCAAAATCCATTAGGCGACTGTGCTCTTACCCAAAACATAGGGGCTGCTCCAGGATTGAGAAGCGGACTAATTACATTGGTTGTATTTCCTGTTTTAAAACTAAAAGGAACTGCAAAATTGGTATTCTCTTCTGGTTGATTATTTGGATCCCATATTACAACACCGCGACCTATTACATCGGGTAGTCCGGCATCTACTGTAATATTATTATTACAAAAATTGCGTGTGACAACCAGTCCATTGTCTTTCTGTCCTGGAGGAGGACAATAGTTCAGCTCCATCCAACCTCGAGGTTGCTGTATGCCTAGCCCGAGCCAGCCTTTGGCAGTAAGGGTCATTCTCGTTTGACCTTCGGTGACAAAATCAAAGCCCTGGCCCACAGTGGTTAATCCTAGTTTTAAGCTAGATCCTGTATTAGAGGCATTGGTAGCCCATTGAGCAGAAGCAGTGAAAGAAGCGGCTATCATAGTAGCTAAAGTTAGTGTTTTGATTGTTTTTTTCATAGGTCTAATTTGTATAGTTTTACATTGTTTACAGAACATACCCCTTCCATCACCACTTTTAGTGCGTTTTTAGTAGTTACTTGTCTTTTAAAGTGTATTGCTTATTTAGAGTTTATAAATCCGCAATTAGAGTTTTGTTCTATCCCGAAAATAGGAAATTTTCTTTTGAAGAAAAAAAGTGTGAAGAAAATACTTAATTAATTGATATTAAACAAGTTACGTGTATTGTTTTTTGCTATCTATTCGCTTATTATAACAGAAAGTCTCCAAATACCAGTGAAAGTCTACCACACCATAAAGCCCCTTAGCGTTCCTAAAAAGACCTTGTAAATCACTTTTTTACAAACCCATCTATAAGCCTACCTTTGCGCCATGGCTGAAGTATTAATAATAATGGGTTCTGACTCTGATTTGCCAGAAATGGCAGAAGCAGCAAAAGTGTTAGAATCTTTAAGCATTGACTTTGATTTAACGGTAGTATCTGCTCACCGAACTCCCGACAGAATGTATGCGTGTGCTAAAGAAGCGCACAGCAAAGGATATAAATGCATAATAGCTGGAGCAGGTGGAGCCGCTCACTTACCTGGCATGGTGGCTTCTATCACATCATTGCCTGTTATTGGAGTACCCATCAAATCTAGCAACATGAGTGGCTTGGATTCTTTATACTCCATAGTACAAATGCCTCCCGGAATTCCCGTTGCAACTATGGCTATAAATGGCGCTAAAAATGCCGGCTTATTTGCAGCGAAAATATTAGCAACATCTAATACTGACATCATCGTTAGACTTGCCAAGTACACCGAAACCATGGAAAAACAAGTGCTTGAAAAAGCAGCAAAATTAGAGCAGAATGGCTTCAAAGATTACCTAGAAAACTCCATATGATAAAAGTTGACAATTGTCTTATCTCAGAAGATGTTGTAGAGCGTTCTTTTGCTTGTAACGTGCTTGCTTGTAAAGGTGTGTGTTGCATAGAGGGTGACGCAGGAGCTCCATTAGATCCTGAAGAAATTGACGTCATAGCCTCTCACATCGAGACTATAAAAACCGAAATGGATGAAGAGGGATTGGCCCTTCTTGCAAAAGATGGATTCGCTGAAAAGGATCCTTCTGACATGATGGACGTTACCACGTGTAAAGAGAATAAAGAGTGTGTATTTGTGGTACGCAAAGACGGCATTTTAAACTGCGCTATTGAAATTGCCAATAAAAAACACGATTTTGGTTTTCCAAAACCCATTAGTTGTCATTTATATCCCATTAGAGTAGCTAAATATAGCGAGTTTTACGCTTTAAATTATCACCGTTGGAGTATTTGCGCAGATGCGTGCACAAAGGGCAAGGAAGATGATGTAAAAGTGTATCAGTTTGCAAAAAGTGCCCTCGTAAGGAAGTTCGGTGATGATTGGTACTCCAATCTAGAAGTTGCAGTAAAGGAATACCTGAATCGTAAAGATTAGGCTCTACACGCTATAAGTTTTCCGTGGTAGTATGTTTTTCTCTCTAACAGTCTTCCGCATTGTGACCATACTTCCAATAGTCCGTCAAATTCTCCAAAAGAATACGTTGCATTCATTCGTTTTGAACCATCTTCATAGTAGGATATAAATCGACCGTTGGCAAGACCATTTGTATACATAATGGCTTCCTTTAGCTGTCCACATGGATAATACAATTTTTGAATGCCGTGTTTTCTACCGTTTAAATATTGATTTTCCGATACAGCATCAACAAGATTCTTGCTAATAATACCTGAATAAGGAACATTGTTGTAATTCAACACTTCATTATCTTCCGATAAATTATTCATTATTTCAGCAAAAGCAACAGTCATTGGAGCCCACAAAATAAAACACATTTATTGACATTTGGTAACTTATCCACATATTTTAACAAAAAAATAATGTTTAACTAAAAAAAGACCTCATTTCTGAGGTCTTTTTTTACACTGAATGAGTTGAATACTAGCTACAACCAGTCGTAGTACCACAATTCGTACATAAATGGCACGTACCATTTCTAACTAAGGCTAAACTACCACAATTGGTACACGGTAGCGCATCACCTGATGTTTTTGCGGCTGTTTGAAAGGTTGCTCTCGCTGCAACCGCAGACTCTTTAACCTCTAAAAGTGGCTCTAAGCTCACCGCTACGGCAGAAGCTATAGCATTGCCACCTTCTTCCTCTTTGCGTGCATTACTGATGTCTAGTCTTGCTTGTGCCTCTTCTTTGGTTGGCTTAATATGAACTAAATCTGTTCTATTTAAATATTCAAAACCTAGAAGTCTGAAAATATAATCAATGATAGATGTCGAGTTTTTAATATTTGGATGACCTTCTACCATCCCACTTGGCTCAAAACGGGTAAATGTAAATTTACTTACATACTCTTCTAAAGGCACACCATATTGCAATCCAATTGATACAGCAATAGAGAAACAATTCATTAATGATCGGAAGGTTGCTCCTTCTCTGTGCATGTCGATAAAGATCTCGCCTAAGGTTCCGTCGTTGTATTCCCCTGTTCTTACAAATAGAGTTTGACCTCCAATCTTCGCTTTTTGCGTAAATCCTCTTCGTTTCCAAGGAAGTCTTTTACGTTCAACAATGCTAGATAACTGACGCATAAACTCAGTGCTCTTCGAATTGTCTAAGATTTTTTGGGCTGCCTCTAATACTTGTTCTTGCGTTAGTTGGTCGATATTTAAGAAACCGGCGTTACCTACTGCGTTTTCTACAGCAGAAATCGTATCGTCTTCTTTGTCTTCAACATCCGACTTGTTGCTAAGCGGTTGAGAAAGCTTAGAGCCATCTCTGTATAGTGCATTTGCTTTAGTACCTAGTTCCCAGCTCATTTGATAACAAGACTTAATGTCTTCTTCCGTAGCCTCGTTTGGTAAGTTTATAGTTTTAGAAATAGCACCTGACAAGAAAGGTTGAGCTGCTGCCATCATTTTGATGTGACCATGCGCATGTATGAACCTTTCCCCTTTTTCGCCACACTTGTTAGCACAATCAAAAACGCTCAAATGCTCGTCTTTCAGTAAAGGTGCTCCCTCCACAGTCATGGTACCGCAAACGTAATCGTTGGCTAATGAGATGTCTTTCTTCGTAAAACCAAGAGCTCTCAGTAGATTAAATCCGTCAGTTTCATATTGCTCTGCAACAAATCCTAATCGGTTCATTGCCTCTTCACCAAGTACCCAATGGTTGAATGCAAAACTAATTTCGAAGGCTGAAGGTAATCCGCTTTCGATCTTTGCTAAATCGCCTGCTGTAAATCCTTTCTCTACAAGTACTTCATGATTTATCGCTGGTGCATTTACCAATGTTCCATGTCCTTTTGCATAATTTACAATAGCAATTACCTCTTCTGGAGAATATCCTAGTGTCTCTAATGCCATAGGAACTGATTGATTTACAATTTTGAAGTAGCCACCACCAGAAAGTTTCTTAAACTTAACCAAGGCGAAATCTGGCTCAATACCTGTTGTATCACAATCCATAACCAGACCAATTGTTCCAGTTGGCGCTATAACGGTAGTTTGTGCATTTCTATATCCGTATTTCTCTCCCCATTGCACTGCCTTATCCCAAGCATTAGTGGCTGGAGTAAGCAAGTATTCTGGACAATAAGCAGGATCAATTCCAACAGGTTTGATGCTTAATCCGTCATACTCATCAAGATTGTACGCAGCATATCGGTGATTTCTCATCACACGTAACATGTGCTCTTTATTCTTCTCATATTGATCAAACGCTCCCATGAAACTCGCCATTTCTGCTGAAGTAGCGTATGACACGCCTGTCATGATAGCTGTAACCGCACCACACATTGCGAATGCTTCTTTGCTATCGTAAGGAATACCACTAACCATAAGTACTGAACCTAGATTGGCATATCCAAGACCTAACGTTCTGTATTGATAAGAAAGTTTAGCTACTTCTTCGCTTGGGAACTGAGCCATAAGTACAGAAACCTCTAAAACTACAGTCCATAGTCTAGATGCATACTCTATAGCCTCTACATCAAACTCTTTAGTTTCTTCATTAAAATATTTTCTAAGATTGAGCGACGCAAGATTACACGCTGTGTTATCCAAGAACATGTATTCCGAACAAGGGTTTGATGCGTTAATTCTACCTCCTTCTGGACACGTATGCCACTCATTGATGGTTGTATCGTATTGAACCCCTGGGTCAGCACATGCCCAAGCTGCAAAAGAAATATCATCCCACACTTTACGTGCAGAAACCGAGCTAATAGGCTTACCACTTGTTCTAGAAATCAATTCCCACTCACCGTCGTTTTTAAGCGCTTCAAAAAACTTATTTGGGATACGTACAGAGTTATTAGAGTTTTGGCCAGAAACCGTAGCGTAGGCCTCTCCTTCATAACCAGAATCGTATCCTGCATCTATAAGTGCCTTAACTTTTTTCTCTTCGTCTTTTTTCCAGTTGATGAAAGATAAGATCTCAGGGTGATCTAAATCAAGACATACCATTTTGGCAGCTCTACGCGTAGTCCCACCTGATTTGATAGCACCGGCTGCTCTATCTCCAATTTTTAAGAAGCTCATAAGTCCAGAAGAACTTCCTCCGCCACTTAATTTTTCACTAGCTCCTCTAATGGATGAGAAATTGGTTCCAACACCTGAGCCATATTTAAAAATACGTGCCTCACGTACCCATAGGTCCATGATGCCACCTTCATTTACTAAATCGTCATCCACAGACAATATAAAACAAGCGTGTGGCTGTGGTCTCTCGTAGGCTGAGGTAGATTTTTGTACTTCACCTGTTTCATGATCTGCAAAGTAATGCCCTTGCGGTTTACCTGTAATGCCGTATGAATTATGAAGTCCTGTATTAAACCATTGAGGACTATTAGGTGCTGCCATTTGGCCAAGAATACTGTAAACCAATTCATCGTAAAAAATTTGGGCATCATTTTTAGATGCGAAGTAACCATAGTTTTCGCCCCATGTTTTCCAACAATCTGCCAATCTGTGTGCTACTTGTTTCACAGAGGTTTCAGAACTAGTCGTTCCGTCTGCCTGTGGAACACCTGCTTTTCTAAAGTATTTTTGAGCTAGAATATCCGTAGCTACCTGAGACCAATCTTTAGGTACTTCGACATTTTCCATTCTGAACACATCGTCGCCTGCTGGATTTTTAATTACCGAAGTTCTAAATTCGTATTCGAATAGGTCTGTAGCTGCCGTGCCACTTTTGGTGTTAAAACGCTTAAATTTTAACGCATTTTTGCTGTATGTTGGTTTGTTGCTCATTCTGTAAGTATTTTATTGTTCGTAACGTTTTTGGTTCAACAACTCTCTGGATGTATCTGGATAGACCGAATATTTACAGTTAGTTTTGAGTCAAATCTACACCAACATTGTGCTTTAAATAAAGTGTGGTTTTCCACACAAGTTTAATAAATTTTTTTCGATGACTTATTTTAAAGAGATTTGCAGTGTTGATAACATAAATCAACCCATTTTTTTAAAATAAACTTGAATTATAAGTTGGTAAAATCACATAATTCACAACAGAAAGATTATTAGCATATTACAAAAAATAACGTCACAATCGAGAGCAAACCAAAAAATGGTGGCTGTGCTTATTGACCCCGATAGCTCCGAAGACTCTCAACTAGATGCACTTGTTTTTCATCCACATTTTAATCAAGTGGATTTTCTTTTTGTAGGTGGAAGCCTAGTGACCGACGGAAACATGCGTAGTTGTTTGGCAGGCTTGAAAAAAAGAACCGATAAGCCTCTCATTATTTTCCCAGGTAGTCCAAATCAAATAGATGAGACTGCTGACGCTATATTATTGCTTAGTCTCATAAGTGGACGGAATGCTGATTTACTCATCGGCAGGCATGTAGAATCTGCACATAAGCTCAAGCGATCTGGTTTAGAGATACTTTCTACTGGCTATATCTTATTAGATGGCGGCAGAACCACAACCGTATCTTACATAAGTGGGACCACGCCTATACCGCAAGACAAACCAGGCATAGCAGCAGCAACAGCACTGGCAGGTTGCCAACTTGGCCAACAGCTCATATACTTAGACTGTGGCAGCGGAGCAAATCAGTATGCATCGCCCACACTTATAGCTGCAGTAAAAAACGAAGTACATGTTCCGGTAATAGTGGGCGGTGGTATAAAAACCAAAGAAGAGGCTATGGCAGTATTCAAAGCAGGAGCAGACGTGGTGGTAGTAGGCAATAAGCTAGAAGAAAATCCAGAGTTTCTGACTCAACTGGTAGAAGCTAAAGGTTCTGTTATGACCTCCTAATCTTTAAGCCACCTCCAGCTCAAACAATGTAATCTCGGGTAAGAAACCCAACCTACCCGGATACCCTAAATATCCAAAGCCTCTGTTTACATACAAGTACTGCCCATTTTCTTGGTATAAATCTGCCCACTCCGGATACTGGTATTTTACCGGACTCCATTTGTAAAACTTAGTATCTATGCCAAACTGCATACCGTGGGTGTGTCCAGCAAACATGGCATCTATACTTGGGTAGTCTTTTAATACCTCTGCCCGCCAATGACTAGGGTCGTGAGACAGTAGTAATTTATTCTCAATGTTCTCCACTTCTTTGTACGCCTTGCTTAGGTTTCCATACTTTGGAAAACGTGGGTGCGCACTCCAATTTTCAACACCTAGTATAGCTAGTTTTTCGCCTTCCTTTTCGATGACTTTACCTTCATTCATCAATAGGTTCCAACCCATTGATTTGTGATGGTCAAGTAGTTGCTGTAAGTTTTGTTCTTTGGTTATCCCATTGGCATCTGGCCACCTGTAGTAATCTCCGTAATCATGATTTCCCAGTACCGAATAAACACCATGTTTGGCTTGCAATTGGCTAAACATCTCTTTGAAAGAATCGAACTCTGCAGAAGTGCTATTAACTAGGTCTCCCGTAAAAAAGATAGCATCAGGTTTCAAATCAAGTATCATTTGTATGCCCCTTTTTACCCCATCTTTACTCCAAAAACTACCCGAGTGCACGTCTGAAATTTGCACAATCTTGAATCCTTTAAAAGCCTCTGGTAGATTTTTTAATTTTAATGTCTTTCTATGAACTTGGTAATTGTGAGCACCGCTTGCTATACCGTATACCAACCCGCTAAATAGGCTTCCCGCTACAAAAGCTCCAGTTGTGATTATAAACTCTGATCTACTAATAGCATTCACAGGAGTTTCTACCGCGGTTATTTTTTTTCCTGAATACTTTATCAATCGGAGTACATCGTCTAAAATAATAAAAAGCAGCCATACAAACTTAGCTATGAAAATGCCAAATAGAATACTAGCAGACCACATAAAAACCTTGTTTTTGGTCGGATTTTCGGCGAAAATCATAGTTCCGATTAACAACCCAATTAAAATAACAGGAATAGCCCAGTATATAATATGGAAGACCAAACTGTGATTTGGTATCCATTTTTTCACTAATAATTTATACCCTTGAAAAACATAAACATCTAAGGCAAAAAAGATTACGAAGAAAAACAACAGTGAAAGTATTCTGGACATTGTACTTGATAAACAGACGCAATTATCTTTGGTTTTAACCAGATTATCCTAACTTAATTGAAGTCTTTGACAGAATGTGTCTATACATCGGTAAACTTTGGTGAAATTTGCATTTACAACCAAAAGAAACGGATGGGTATAGAGGATCTAATAAAGCAGGCAAAATTTAGCAATGAAGCTGAAAAAACGATTGTCAACATATCCTTTACCAACAGTTATTTATCGGGTTTATTAAATTCTGCCATACGAGATTTTAATATCTCCTTGCAGCAATTTAATGTACTCCGAATTCTGCAAGGTCAGCATCCTGTGCCTGTTTCCATTAATGAAATTACCACCCGAATGGTTGACAAAATGTCGAACGCCAGTCGCCTTGTAGACAAGCTAGACGATAAAGAACTAGTACAACGAAAAACAAGTTGTCACGACAAAAGACAGGTTGATATTTCCATAACTGAGACAGGGCAAAAAACCCTAGCGGAATTAAACATCATCGTTAACCAAATTATACAAGAACATAGTCACTTGACCCCAGGTGAATATGAAACACTTAACCATCTTTTGGATAAGCTGAGGAAATAGCGCTTTTTGCTTTAAGAACTATTCTTCGATAATTATCCGAGCTTCCTCCTTATTAACCACCGAGAAATAACCTAACGCTCCATTAGTGAAGTTATTATTCAAATTGGCGGGTGGTGAGTCAAATGGACTTCCCGATCTGCTTTGTTGTGCATTTAAATCCACTAAAAACTCATAATATTTTTGGTTTATAGCATATTGCTCAACTCTTATGGTATCCGTAGGATCCACCACAAATGGAAATGGTCTTGGTGTTTTACCCAATGCTAATTCTTGAATAATATTAAATATGTCAAAATTTTGATTTAGAAATGAGACAGAACCAAACTCATCGTTGTCTAACAACGGGCCAAAATCGTCTTTGAGTGTGTCGTTTCTGTATGCTTTGAATAAATAATAGTCGCCGGGTTCTGGACTTGCTTCGACTCCTTGAATAAATACGTAATATCCTTTTGTGATAAACCCATTGTTATCGGGCAGGTAGTAGGATGCTATGGTATCTATTCGATTGGCGTTTGGGGTTCGCTCAGCCGCAACATAGGTAATTCCATTATGCAAAACTGTGAGTGTATATGTTTCGCCTACCACGCACTGGTGCGAATCTGCTGAGATAAACATTCCTGTATCTTGATGAAATAGTGAAACAAGACTTCCATCTGTACCCGTTATGGTGACTACTGCACTAGAAAGACCATCAGCACTATCTTGATCAAAATAAGGCTGAGAGAGCGTAAGTCTAACTTTCCACAGCTCGTTTACTGTAGTAATTTGGCTTTCAATCACCAGTTTAGGATCTGCATTAGGGATTTCTACTTCTACTATTCTTTCGCAAGCTGTAAATAGAAATGCTGCCGATATTATTAGGATTAATTCTTTCATGCTAGTTGATATTAAAATTCAAAGTTCCAGGTAACCGCTGGTATTATTTTAAAGAGGGTAGTCTGAAAAGCTGCGGTATTTCCAGAGACAGCTCCCGGATTTCTATCTAAATCTGTATCCACAATCGTTCTAAAATAAATAGCATACGGATTGGCCCTGTTGTAAATATTATAAACCGAAAAATTCCAATTACTTTTTAGTCGTTTGCCGGGCTTTTCTTTATTTTTAAGTGTTACACCCAAATCGGCTCTATGATAACCTACCACCCTGTAATTATTTCGTTCTCCGTACTCCGATATCCAACTTCCTTCGTAATAATATTTGCTAACTGGAGTAGTGAGTGGCTGTCCTGACGAATACACAAAAGAGGCAGTAGCCAACAATCTCTTAGTAAACTTTTGGGTAAATACGAGCGATAAATTATGTCTCCGATCAAAATTAGCAACATAAGGATTGTTAAAATTAATACCCTGAATTTCTCTAAGTGTTTTAGCCCACGTGTATGAAATAAATCCAGATGATTTTCCTTCCGTCTTAGCCACATAAAACTCGGCTCCATATGACCAACCTTTACCCGTCAATAATTCACCATCTAAATTTTCATTGAAAGCAATTGCTGCAGCATTTCTATAATCTATTTGATTATTCATCCACTTGTAGTAAACCTCTGCAGAAGTTTCTAAGCTTCCTATTTTATTGATTTCAAGATTCTTAAATAATCCTACTGCAAACTGATCTGCACGCTGTGGTTTTATATTTCTATTTACACTAAACCATTGATCTGTAGGAAAGGCAGATGCGGTATTAGATGCTTGTTGGATATACTGAAATGTGCGGTTATAGGATCCTTTTATTGCAAGACTATTTGTAAGATTATAACTTACAGATGCTCGAGGCTCCAACCCTGCATAGGTGTTGTACAAGCCCGAAAAAGAATCTTTTACCGTAAGTGTATCTATTGGTTTATAATTGGCATCTTTAAAGTAGGTGTACTCAGAACCGCTTATATTCGAAAACGTAGAGAGGCGCAAACCGTATCTAAAGTTAAATCTTGAGCTTTGTTTGTATTCATGGTCAACATACCAGCCACTTTCAAGTGCTTTTCGTTTTTCTATTTGAACATCATTAAAGATGATTCTAGACTCCTCGTTATTCGCTGCGAATAATCCGGGATTAAATCGATGGTAAATTGCTTGAGCTCCAAAATTCAATTTACTTTTTTGACTTATATAATTAGTCCAGTCCGATTTTAAATCTACATCTTTAATGTACTGATCAAGTCCAAAACTTGCATTTTCAGCAAACTTAATGTCTACACCGTAGTTAAAGTTACTGTAAACCAATGAGGTGTTCACAAACATTTTTTCATTAACTAGGTGATTCCATCTGAGGGTTGCTGTAGCGTTTCCCCAATTTATAGCAAATAACTCACTTAGTCCTAAAACATCTCTTCCAAAATAACCGCTTACATACAATCTATCCTTATCGCTTAATTCATAGTTGGCTTTCAGGTTTAGATCATAAAAATAAAGCTTACTATTCTGTATTGCCTCGTCTGGAGCAAACGGTAAAAATACATCAGCATAACTTCTGCGTCCTGCGATCATAAAACTAGACTTATCTTTTACAATAGGCCCCTCTAGCGTCAGTCGGCTCGATATCGTTCCAATGCCTCCAACCGCTGAATATCTTTTCGAATTACCGTCACGCATTTTGATGTCTACAATGGATGAGAGTCTTCCTCCGTATTTAGCTGGAATTCCTCCTTTATACACCTCTAGATCTTTTACTGCGTCCCCATTAAAAACACTAAAAAATCCAAGCAAATGAGATGCATTATAAACCGTTGCTTCATCAAGTAATATTAAATTCTGATCTTGAGAACCACCGCGTACATTAAACCCACTGTTTCCTTCTCCTGCAGATTGGATACCTGGAAGCAATGTGATCGTTTTCAGAATGTCAACCTCTCCAAAAATAACAGGAATCTCTTTTATTTTAGAGGTTTCCATTTTAACCACACTAATCTGTTTGTTTTCTACCCTTTTTTCAAGTGCTTTTGCACTAACCAAGGCTACGCCTATTTCGTTTGAGGTTATTGCCAACTCAACATTTCGGGTAATATCTTTGTTTAGATTCACATTTTCGACCATGGTCTCATAACCGAGATACTTATAGGTGATTTCATAAATCCCTGGATTCAGGGTTAAAGAATAGAATCCATATTCATTGGTCACTGCGCCACCGCCGCCTTTTACTAAAATAGATGCTCCTAGTAACGTTTCTCCATTTGCTGCGTCTTTTACCCTGCCACTTAGCGTAAATTTTTGGGCAAATACAGACAAGGTTAAAAAGGTGGCCACAGCTAAAATATTAATTCTCATCAGATTGATATAAAAGTACAAACGTATAAAACTTGCAAAAGTTTAGCACTAAGGGTCGTTTATTCATGCCTCAAATCGGACAAAATCACATAACGTCTTTCTTTTTATTCCGTTTGAAATACTAAATACTTCGATTTTTAGTAAACAACAAAAGTGATATACGAATAATTAGAGTCCATTACTAAAAGGGTTTTAGCATATTTGCTGCAACATATGTTAGTATATATACTTTTCGCCATTGGTTTTGTATTGCTCATAAAAGGTGCTGATTGGCTTGTTGCCGGTTCTGCGTCTGTTGCTAAAAAGTATAATGTATCTGACCTGGTTATAGGTCTCACTATTGTGAGCATAGGCACTAGCATGCCCGAGCTTATTGTAAACGTAATTGCCAGTATGAGCGGTTCTTCAGAAATTGCTATTGGTAATGTCGTGGGATCTAACATTGCCAACATTCTACTTATACTAGGCATCGCTGCATTTATATATCCGCTTACCATCAAAGAATCGACGATATTATCTGAAATACCTTATTCCATTATTGCCGTTTTACTGGTCGCTTTCTTGGCGAACGCGCCTGTTTTTAATCCTAACTATAATTTAATAATCAGTCAATTAGATGGATTAGTACTTATGCTTTTCTTTGGCCTTTTTATGCTGTATATTGTAAAACTTGCAAAAGAAGGAAGGGCGGATGTGGTAGAAGATGCACCAAGCGAAGTATTGCCTATGGGTAAATCCATTTTGTTTATTTCTTTGGGAATTATCGTTCTCTTTTTAGGTGGAAAATGGGTGGTAGATGGGGCGATTGCTATTGCAGAGCAATTTGGTCTTAGCCAAAATTTAATTGGTCTTACCATAGTTGCCGTTGGAACCTCCTTGCCAGAACTAGTTACTTCGGCAGTAGCCGCCATGAAAAAGAATACTGATATAGCTGTTGCTAATGTAATAGGTTCTAATATTTTTAATTTACTTTGGGTTCTTGGACTTAGCGCAGTAATTAGCCCTATGAAATATGATCCTGTTCTTAACACAGATATTATCGTCTTGCTTGCTGCATCATGTCTTATTATCTTTAGTCTCATGACCGGAAAAGCAAAAAATCAAATAGGCAAGCCCACTGGGATTTTCTTCTTGGTTTGCTATGTCGCATACACGGCATTTTTGATTTATCGAGGATAGTTCTTATTTGCATAACGACAAAAACCTAACTATTAGTTTTGATTTGAGGCATTGCCTGTAGCTCAGTGCAACTTTTTAGTAGACCACTGAGTCTACTAATCGTCGTTTATTAAAAATGAGAAAACCATTATCATAAAGCATGATACGAATTATTTTAGTACAAATTGCTGCATTGTGCACGCTAGTAGGTTTCAGCCAAGATTACATTTTTACTCAGAAAACCAATGATCTTAATTCATTTAATCCGTCTCTTGTGGGCACACAAAGTGATATGGGCGCGCAACTCAATTACTACAACCAATGGCCCCAATTGGACAACAACCCAATATTAATGTGTATGCTAACGAATTATAATCTTAAAAATGGTTTAGGAATTGGATTAGCTTATCATACAGAGTTATTTGGTTTAACAAAAGAAAACAAGGTTAAAACTAATGTGAACTATGCGCTTAACACCGGAGACATAGAACTTAAATTTGGTACATCATTCGGCTTTAATCAACAGAGCTTTGATGTTAATCGTATTAATACCCCTGTAGGACCCGACCCAAATTTAACAGGAAATAATACTGGAAGATACTTCACATTAGATATTGGTGCTGCCGCATATTACCACGGCTTTGTAGCGGGAATTTCTTCCTACCAACTTAATAAGCCAAGCTATAAAATGTTTAGCTCTACCTACAATGTAAACGCCAGTTACAATGGTTTCGTAGGCTATTCTAAAAAGCTAAATGACTTACGACTTAGCGGACTAATCGCCTTTCAACAGATATCCAAACAGTCCTCATTAGATTATCACATAAGTGGGCAATATAAGTTTGTAAAACTCGGATTGGGGCTTCATTCTTATTACGGTGCATACAGAAATACGGATTATATCTCAGCATCATCCGGTGTTATTTTTGATCAATTTTCAGTTGCTTATTCGTATGCATCAGATCCTTTTAGCCGACCCAATGATCTCATTGCAATAGGAACCCATCATGCAACAGTTGCATGGTTTTTCAAAGGACTCAAAAAAGAAAGTAGCTTGAGTGATTTTGTGAATGGGATGTTATAAAATGCTTAGTTAGAAATCTGTTTTGATTAAAACTTAGGTATTTCAAGCATTAACCAACTGAAGTTAGCTGTAACTTAACGATTATAAATCCATTACCACCTTAAAAACTGTTTCTCCAACAGCTTTCAGCGTGCTTTTACTTATGCCGCTCATATTATCGTCATGTGTGTGCCAAAAGTCGCCAAAACCGCTGCCAGACGGCTCATAATGAATAATATCTAACGTCGGGATGCCTCTTATTTTATTAATGTACAGGTGATCATCTATTAACTGACCTCCTTGATTATATAAAAAGTGCTTGCTGTAACCTAAGCTATTCGCTGTTTGCCACACAAGATTTACATAGGGTTGGGCAAATAACCATGAATTACCTTCTATGGCAAAGGTGGCATTTTCTGATCCTACCATATCCAGCAGTATTCCAAAGCGAGCTACATAATTTGATTTGTGGGGTGTTTTGGCCCAATATTGAGAACCCAAGCACCAGGTAGTTGCTTCACCTTGGCTATCTCCCATGTCTTCTGCATCAAAGAAAATAATATCTACACCCGCATCAGGTTGCTGAATTTGCAACTGTCGAGCAACCTCTAACAATACGCCCACTCCACTGGCTCCGTCATTAGCACCATCGGCTGGGGTCGTTGGATTGGTAGCATCCTGATCTGCCATAGGACGTGTGTCCCAGTGTGCGCACAGCAAAATACGTTTTGATTTTTCCGAACCAAAAGAACCTATGACGTTCTTAATAGCTACGTTTTGACCTTTTGAACCCTTCATAGACCCATACTGAGTGAAAGCGGTGTCACAAAATTGGGCAAGTTTTTGTTCTAAATACCTTGCCGTATTGCCATGTGCTGCAGAACCAGGAACTCTCGGTCCAAAATCAACTTGCTCTTGCACATATCGGTATGCACTATCTGCATCAAACTGAACAGTAAAAAGTTGTTTAACCTCTGTTTCAATTTGCTCTGAATTGCTATCCTTTGGCTGGTCTTTGCAGCTGCTTAAGGCTAAAAGCATAAGACTAAAAGCTGTTATTTTTAAAAAATTCATTGGTTTATTGGTTAGCCCACGGTTAAAACCATGGGTTTAGTTAATTCAATTTATAAGTACTTCCTTCTTTACCGTCCATCACTTCAACACCCGCTTCTTTTAGTCCGTCGCGAATTTTATCTGCCGTAGGCCAGTCTTTATTTTCTTTTGCCGATTTACGGATATCAAGCACCAGTTTCATAACACCGTTAAGCGCTTCGTTATTTCCTGCGGCTTTAGATACCAGCCCAAGCACACCAAAAGTGAATACATGAAAAGTCTCATGAAGAATAGCTTTATCTTCTGCCGAAATCATTTGTTTTTTGGCATCTATTTCGTTGATCCATTTAGCTGCTTCAAACAATGTAGCAATAACTTGTGGCGTGGCCATGTCATTGTTCATTTGTTCGTAGAGTTTGTCTTTCCATGCTGACACATTCATATCGCTGACATCTGCAGTTGGTAAAGATTCTGATTTCGCAGCTGCATTCATCATTCTTTGGAAACCTTTCTCAGCCGCTTGTAAAGCTTCGTTACTAAAATCAAGTGTACTTCTGTAGTGCGCCTGTAGCAAAAAGAAACGCAAGGTCATCGGACTGTATGCTTGATCTAGCAGGTGATGATTGCCGCTAAAAAGCTCTTCTATTAACACGCCATTATTCAAGCTTTTTGCCATTTTTTGACCGTTAATGGTGATCATATTATTATGTATCCAATAACTAGGAGTACTGCACCCGCAGGCGTTAGTTTGCGCTATCTCACTTTCATGATGAGGAAATAATAAGTCCATTCCGCCCGCATGTATATCAAACTGTTTGCCTAAGTATTTTTCGCTCATTGCAGAGCACTCTATGTGCCATCCGGGAAAACCTTCACTCCACGGACTGTTCCATTTCATTATATGTTCTTTACTTGCTTTTTTCCATAGCGCAAAGTCATTTGGATTTTTCTTTTCCTCTTGGCCTTCTAAATTTCTTCTTTCTTGGCCTGCTCCTGCCATAAGATCTTCTAGCTTTCGGCCACTGAGCTTGCCATAGTCGTTTGTCTCCGCATACTTCAATACATCAAAATATACAGACCCATTGCTCTCATACGCAAAACCATTTTTTATGATTTCGTGTATCATTTCTATTTGTTCCAAGATATGACCACTTGCTCTGGGTTCTATACTCGGAGGCAAAACATTCATTTGTTGCAACACACGGTGATATGCAATGGTATACTGCTGTGCGACTTCCATGGGCTCAATCTGATTAGCCTTCGCTATTTTACCTATTTTATCTTCTCCTTCATCCGCATCATTAAGTAAGTGACCAACGTCTGTAATATTACGAACGTAGCGCACTTTAAAATTCAAATGTGTAAGATATCGAAACAGAACATCCATCATAATAGCCCCGCGACTATGGCCCAAATGTGGATCGCCATACACCGTAGGACCACATAAATACATCCCCACGTAAGGAGTGTTTATAGGCTTAAATTCTTCGGTCTGCTTGGTGAGTGAATTGTATAAATGGAGTCTTGAAGACATTTGGCAAATATAGTGGGTCAATAGCTAAAATTCAGAATGATGTATCTGGATGTAACCAAATTGTACTTGTTAAATTAAAAATGCAGAGTAACCTTGTCTCTCCAATCTCCTCTATTACCAAAAGG
This sequence comes from Chitinophaga pinensis, assembly GCA_945890595.1. GTDB lineage: Bacteria > Bacteroidota > Bacteroidia > NS11-12g > UBA9320 > UBA9320. The sequence continues at coordinate 10,836 of CAMDCQ010000006.1, read as the reverse complement.
TCCGGTTATGTTTTCAGCAATCCCTCCAACGTAAAAAAGGCCTAGACATCGTTCATTTTCCTCCAAATTAAGGTGCTTCTTGAAATTGTCGCCCAATGCATAACTAGGTGTGCTCCAGTATCCACCATACTTTTCCGTGCTAGCGAGATACAGCCACATATTTTGCACGGCCATAGCGGTCGCTGCTATTTCTTCAAATTCAGGCACTATATCATTTCGTTTCATGCATATAACGATGATATGACTCACCTGCTCTTTGCATTGCTCAATTTTTTCTACTTTCACACTATTAAACATATACGAAGGGGTTTCTATCACATAGCATTCTTTGCAACAATCCAACAGTTCATTCATGGGGTTGCCGCTATATACCTTAAACCGCCACGGCTCTGTATTCTTATGAGTTGGGGCCGAGTTGGCAAGATCCAGCATCTTTTCAATGACGTCGCTTGACACTATTACGCCGCTCATTTGCTTAGGGAACAAGGATCTACGGGTCTGTATAGTTTCTTCTAATTTCATTATAGTTAAACAAATTTATATTTTAAGCTTAGTATGTATAACTTTGAACTCAACAAATAAAAAATAAACATTATGTCATTTGAATTACCACAATTACCCTACGCTTACGACGCGTTAGAACCACATGTAGATGCTCGCACAATGGAAATACACCATGGCAAACACCATGCTGGATATACCACCAATTTAAATAATGCCATTTCAGGAACAGATCTAGAAGGTAAAAGTATTGATGAACTTTTAACAAACTTAGACATGGCTAATAATGCTGTAAGAAATAACGGTGGTGGTTTTTATAATCACAATCAGTTTTGGACTGCAATGAGCCCAAACGGTGGAGGATCTCCAAGTGGAGATTTAGCAAAAGCTATTGATGGTGCTTTTGGAAGCTTTGATGCATTCAAAGAGGAATTTAGCAAAGCTGCAGCTACTCGTTTTGGTTCTGGCTGGGCTTGGTTGTGTGTTAAAGATGGAAAGCTAGAAATTTGTTCTACGGCCAATCAAGATAATCCGATTATGCCAGGAATAGGTTGCGGCGGAACCCCAATTTTAGGTTTAGATGTTTGGGAGCATGCTTATTATTTAAATTATCAAAACAGAAGACCCGATTACGTTGCTGCATTTTTTAATGTTGTAAACTGGGAAGAAATTGCTACTCGTTTTGCAGCGGCATAACAGTTGACTTTTTCTGTCATTTTAAAGCGCCTTGAATGAAAGTTCAAGGCGCTTTGCTTTTATAGCCCATCTAGATTTACTTTTGTATTATGAATTTAATAAAATGGTTCGCCTATCTTACGCTGTGTGCCACCTTTATTTGGTTTGTGTTTTTTAAGCCCTTGCGTATTAATTCGGCCGAAACTGTTACAACCGATTCTGGGTATACTGAAGATCTTCCTGTTGACACTTCTTTGATTGCCTTAATTGACACTGCAGAAAGTTACACACTTGAAGAGGTATCCGTTGATACACCTGAAGAACAGCTAAACGAGTCGATTAAGGAAGAAAGGAAAACTCCAACTAAAGACGGAATAAATGTGAATGCAAAATACCTAGTCGTAGTTGGCAGTTTTAGCGTAAAGTCAAACGCTGAAAAGTTACTTGCCAAAATAAATAAAAACGGGAAAGATGGCGTGATTACAGAAATTAAGGGACTTCACCGAATAGTAACGGCCTCTTCCAATAACGAGCTTGATGCGCAAAATCTTCGCAATCAATATGCACAATATACAGAGGGAAAAGCATTTGTGCTTGAGCAGTAACCACCGTTAAAACTGAGATGTAATTGTAAATCTCAAACCGCTAAATGCAGGTTCAAGTCTACATATACCTCCTGTACATACAACTCCCTCAACTTGTTTTATATAAGCAGCTGTAAATGAGGTTGTGTTCACATTGTACTTCGCAAAAAAACTTGGATAATGAAGTATTTGGTCGGGCAATGTTGTGTTTACAATACGTACGGGATTGGTGTTAATCATATCGCTAACAGCTATACTAAATTTGGGAGAGCTATTCCACTCTAATATGCCATGGTAAAAACTGCCTAAATCTCCATCTGTATTTAACATCTGAGACTCTAGCCTAAAACTATTTTTACGATTTGCTTTGTAGGTTACTTCCATAAATGGCGTAAACGTGATAACATCTGCTGTTTTCTTCTTGTCTTTGCCTTGATAAACAGCCACGTTATAATCTATCATCTGCAATCCTACTTTACCTTTCCACTTAGCATCTATCTTGTGTTCTAGCTGGGCATACTGTTCGGTAAATAGGTGCTCACCATTCAAATCATTAATATTAGAATAATTAAGTGTTAGGTTAGTTCCTTTATTAAACGAGTATATCACCTCAGCTTGAATTGCTTGCTCGCCAGTAGGTTGAGCTGGAGCTTGGTAACGAGCCAATAATCTGTAACTTGCCTGTCTACTTGCAGATGGCATGTAGCTTATCAAACCCTCATTTAGCAAAAGATTGGCATAAGGCGTAGATAGCATATTGAAGTTTTCGATACGTCTGTATTGTACATTAGCTCCTATTCCTGCTTTTTTAGATTTTCCTAACTTACCTTTAGAATAGGTTACAGCGCCTTGTACCATAGATCCGTCACTTCCATAAAATTTCCCGTTCAGATCCCTTAAAGCCTCTTGTGTTTTGTAATTATACTCACCATTAAAACCAAAATCTTTATAGCTAGCATTGACATATCCATTTAATGCATACACATTGTATTTAGGATAAAATCTATTTTCTAGTGGCAAGTTATTTATGGATGTGACCAATTGGGTCATAGTGTTATCATCTAATGTTCTGTTGACAGCAGATACGCCTGTATTGATGACAATTCCGTCATCTAAAGAGAAACCCTTCTCTACGTTTACTCCTTTTATGGTTTGCGACGAACTACCAAACCGATTTTGTTGGGTACCTTTTTGATTTCCTGTAAACGCTTTAACAAAAAAATTGTCTGATATATTGTACTTCAAACGAACCCCTTGTACTGCATAATCAAGACCAATTAATCTATTTTCATACGCCCTAAACACTGCTCCAGAGCCAAATTGGTCATAAAAAGAGCCTACGGTAATATCTAAATCTCCTACACTTTTACTTATTTCCCAATAACCCAATCCGTGGCCGGAAAATGCTCCTGAGGGATTGAGTAAGTTGCTATTGTTAAACAAATCATATCTGGCTGCAAAGTGAAATCCTTTTATATCGTAATTTAAAAACAGCCAAGTTTCTGCGGTACTAATTTGCTTTCCATATTGCGGCGAGGCAGACTCCACAGCTCCTATCAATGAATCTTTTAAAAAAACCGAGTAGTTAGACTGCAAATTTCCACTTAACACGCCCTTATCCTGAGCCCATAAGCTGGTTGAAATGATAGAGAAAGCTAAAACTAAAAAAAGGTATTTCTTCATTATTGGCGGTAAAAGTAAATAATTATAAAAATACACGGTATTTTACTTTTTTTTGAAGGGTGAATGTAGCTCAGTTAGTTTCTGAAATTAAATCTAAAAAAAGTTATTTGTGTGTGGGTTTAGATACCGACATAACCAAACTGCCAGAGGGAATATCCAAAGATATGAATGGTATTCTTCAGTTTAATAAGGAGATCATAAATGCCACAAAAGACTTTGCTGTTTCGTATAAAATAAATACTGCTTTTTACGAACAGTTGGGAAGCAAGGGGTGGGAAATTATAGAAAAAACAAGAGAAATGATTCCTAGTAACATCCTAAGTATTGCGGATGCTAAGCGAGGAGACATTGGTAACACCAGTAGTATGTATGCCAAGGCCTTTTTTGAAACTATGGATTTTGACGCACTCACCGTAGCTCCGTATATGGGTTATGATAGCGTAGAACCTTTTCTAAAATTTAATAACAAGATAACGATTGTGCTTGGTCTAACCTCCAATGAAGGCAGTGCAGATTTCCAAACAAATCCGATCTACAATCCACCACTATACAAAACTGTATTAGAGCGTATATCCAAGTGGGGGACACCTGAAAACCTTATGTTTGTAATTGGCGCAACCAAAGCAGAATCGCTAGTTGAGATACGTAAGATTGTTCCTGATCATTTTCTACTTATTCCGGGCGTTGGCGCCCAAGGAGGAAGTGCAAGTGAAGTGTGTAAAAATGGAAAAAACGCGCTTGGTGGTTTGCTAATTAACTCATCAAGGGGAATTATATATGCGTCTAGCGGTCGAGATTTTGCGGAAGCAGCAAGAGCAGAAGCTCAAAAACTAGCCTTAGAAACTCAACCATACACTGCACATTTATGAGTTTTGGGTACAATGAAGATTTACTCCAATTTATATGGGAGCATCAATTGTACAACCAAAAAGACCTTCACACAGAAGAAGGACAACCAGTTATCATTATAAAACAAGGTTTTCTAAACGTAAATAGTGGTCCTGACTTTGAGCATGCTCAAGTAAAAATAGGCAACACCACACATCACGGTTCCATTGAAATACACTTAGATAGTAGAGACTGGCATTTACATAATCACGAGAAAGACAACAGTTACAATACGGTTATTTTACACGTTTGCAATACGCATAGCAAACCCGCATATCGTCAGGATGGTACGCTTATTCCCACACTCGTTATCGGCGCTCGAATTGACAAAAAATCCTTAGAAAAATATTATCTATTGATGGATTCAAAGCCATTTATACCTTGTGAAAATCAACTTTCCGGGCTGTCTTCTTTGGATATTAATAGTTGGTTAGACAGGATGCTGATCGAACGTTTACAAAGTCGATTTGAGCTCTTCACGAGTTATCTTGAAAATTCTAATCACAACTGGAATCAATCATTTTACACCGCTATTGTAAGATCATTTGGTTTGCCTATAAATACAGAAAGTTTTGAAGAGTTGGCGCAAAAACTTCCTTTTGGGTTAGTTCAAAAACATCAACAGTCTTTATTTCAATTAGAAGCACTTTTCTTTGGGGTATCTGGTCTTTTGTCAGTAACACAGGACGATAACTATTACACAGGATTGCAAAACGAGTTTTTGTTTCTTAAATCAAAATACAATTTAACGGAAATCAGCTCCAACTTAAAAATGGGAAGAATGAGGCCAATGAATTTACCTCATGTGAAAATCGCGCAACTGGCTGCATTTTTTCATCATGTTCCTAATTTTATACAACTGGTACTTGATCTCCCGGAGGTTAATACGGTAAAAATACTTTTAGATTTTTCTTTATCTGATTACTGGCAAAAACATTACACCTTTAATGCTATATCTAAGCCATCCAGTAAGAAAATCTCAAGTGGATTTATTAATCATCTCTTTATCAATGCAATCGTTCCATTCGTTTTTTTCTATCAAAAAATGAAAAATGATAATGAAACAACAGTCGCTCTAGAATACTTAGATTCCATTCCTATTGAAAAAAACGCCATAATTAATAGCTGGAAAGCAATTATCGTGACGGGAAATAATGCATCAAGTAGTCAAGCATTGTTACATTTGTATAAAAATTACTGTCAGTACCAAAAATGCTTACATTGTAATTTAGGCAAAAAACTACTTTTAAAACAGGATGCAACAAATCAGACAAAATATTGAAAACTATGCTTTCGGCGTATGCACTTACCTTGGTTCGAAACTAAATGTAAGTACCGGCACGATTCGTTTGTACTTTATTTATGTGTCTTTTCTGACGTTTGGGAGTCCTGTAATTATATATTTAACTATTGCCTTTTGGCTAAAATTCAGACATTATATTATGGCCAGAAGACATTCTGTTTGGGACCTATAATTCTTAAAAGTGTACACAATCATAAGCACCCATACAATTTAGCGTTAATAAACGTTTACGCTTGGCAACCTACATTTGAGTAATGCAACAAGAGATAGCTTTATTCCGAACTACAAAAGGGTTTCAACACAAACACAAAACATCTGAACTTAAATGCAAATGCTGCAAAAGTCTTTTTTTAGCAAATCGAAAAACAGCTCAATTTTGTAGCAGTTCTTGTCGTTCCAATTTTTGGATGACCAAAAATCAAAAGAAAGTAATAACCATTGCCGTCCCCATAGATATTGATGAAGAATACTTGGAAAAAATTAAAAACATGTTGATTAACTATAAAACGAATAGTGTAGCAGAAGCTACAACGCTAGTTACTAGACATGAAGAAAAATTTAATTCCGAACAAGATTTACGTGAATTCATGAAGAATACTGGATTCCCAGATTATAAGATTCCGAAGCACGATTTGGGCATCTACTATGACGATGGACTTAGTATTACTAAATTCGAAGACGGATGGCAAGTAAAAATCGCAATGTAATTACGATTTTCTAGCTATATTTTACTCAAAAACCAAGTCTACATCATCACTTAAAGGATGAGCCTGACAGGTAAGGATATATCCTTCATCTATTTCTGCATCACTTAATCCCTCGCGCTCGTCCATAGACGCTTTGCCGCTTCTTAGTCTCGCTCTACAAGTGGTACATACACCAACCGTACAGCTGTAAGGCGGATCCATGCCAGCATTCTGAGCAGCAATAAGTATAGTATCAGTAGGCTTTACTGTTATCTCCTTTTGTTGGCCAAATACTTCCACTACTATGGTTCGCTCAATAACCTCATCACTGTAATTTGCGTCGGCATTATTTTCGGATGGCAGTTTTTCTTCTTTGGCTTTTGCCGTGAAATATTCAGTGTTTATATTGTTCTCTTGTACCCCAATTCCTTTTAGCCCTTGAACTACAACGTCCATCATAACACCTGGTCCACAGGTATAGTAGTGCGCTGTAGGATAATTTAAGCCTAACTCTTGTCTAACTATATCGGACACCTTTTCTGCTGTTAAAAAGCCCCTAAGACCCATCCAGGGGCCAGTTGGGTTATCGTGACTGTACACTATCTTGAAATTAGAATACGCAGCTACTAGGTCTTCAAGTTGCTCCTTAAAAATAACACTCTCCTCATTACGATTCGCGTATACCAAATAGCAATAACTGTTAGGTTCTTCTTTTAACGCTGTTTTTATAATACTTAGTAGAGGTGTAATACCGCTGCCACCGCCAAACATAAAATAATGATTGGTTGCAGAAGCATTGGGGCTTAGAATAAACGTCCCCATTGGTGGCATTATGTCGAGAACATCACCTTCTTTTAACCTTGTATTAAGATAGGTGCTCATCTTTCCACCATCCACTTGCTTAACAGCAATCGTTATTTTTTCACCGGTTACTGGGCTTGAACACATGCTATATGATCTACGAACTTCTTCGCCGTCAATCATTATGCTAAAGGTAAGATACTGGCCTGCTTTATAACTAAACTGTGGCCCCATAAGTGAAGACACATCAAAAGTTATACTTACTGCATCTTTTGTCTCTCTGTTTATCTTAGAAACGGGTATTGAATAAAATCCTGCGGGCATTTTTTATTTTAATAGTTTAATAAGTATTTCAACAGCATTGGTTGCTGCACCTTTTCTCAAATTATCGGCTACAACCCACATATTAAGTGTGTTGGGTTGTGATTCGTCTACTCTCAATCTACCTACAAGCACTTCATCTTTATGATGAGCATGCAGAGGCATAGGGTATTTATTTTTAGAAATGTCGTCTACCAAAAGAACTCCTTCTGCCTTGCTCAACAACTCTCTTACATCTTGTATCTCAAAAGGAGAATTAAACTGTACGTTGATAGACTCTGAATGACCTCCAGTAACCGGAACTCTAACTGCCGTGGCTGTAATGGCTATATTGGGGTCTCTTAGTATTTTTCTGGTTTCATGAACCAATTTCATTTCCTCTTTGGTATAGCCATTATCCAAAAATACATCACAATGGGGTATACAGTTTCTATCTATAGGGTAAGCATACACCATATTTTGAGACGTCCCATTGATTCGTTCTTCCTCCATTTGTTCAACCGCAGCTTTACCTGTCCCCGAAACTGATTGATAGGTAGAAATAACCAAACGCTTTATTCCATATTTTTGATGTAATGGATTTAAAGCCATTACCATTTGAATGGTAGAACAATTTGGGTTGGCAATTATTTTATGATTTTCTAGAATGGCATCTTGATTGATTTGAGGAACAACCAAAGGGCAATTCTCATCCATTCGCCATGCCGAAGAATTGTCAATTACGGTTATTCCTTTAGCTGCAAACTTGGGAGCCCATTCGGTTGAAACACCGCCGCCCGCAGAGAATAAAGCAAAATCTATGTCTTTTTCTAATGCGTCCTCCAGTAAACATATAGGGTATGACTTGCCTCTATATTCTATGAATCCTCCCAAGCTAGACTTGCTTGCTATAGGATATAAATTTTCTACTTCAATACCACGTTCTTCTAGAACTTGTAGCATGGTACGACCCACCATACCCGTTGCTCCAGCTATAGCTAAATTCATACTGTCTCTTTAACTAAAGCTTTAAGATTAAACGTTCTTCCTGATGCAACGGCTTGACGTTTTAAGCCTGTTATTAATTCCGTGAGACTATCTAAGTATAACGATTGGAATCCGTCAGATAAAGCCTCTTCTGGATCGTTATGCACTTCTAGCATCACCCCATCAGCGCCTGCTGCAATGGCCGCTAGGGACATTGGCATTACCAAACTTCGTTTTCCTGTTCCTTGACTAGGGTCGGCAATTATAGGTAAGTGACTCAATTCTTTTACGAGCGGTATAGCCGCAAGATCCAAAGTGTTTCGTACAGAAGTATCAAATGTTCTGATGCCACGTTCGCATAATATCACATTTTCATTACCGCCTAGCATTATATACTCCGCAGCTAGAAGCCACTCATTTATAGTACTAGACATTCCTCTTTTAAGTAGAATGGGTTTGTCTATTTTTCCAAGTTCCTTTAAAAAAGTATAGTTTTTTGCGTTTCTAGAACCTACTTGTAAGATATCAGCATAATCATACACTTCCTCTATAAGAGAGGTGTCCATGACTTCTGTTACGATCTTCACATTATACAGGTCAGATGCTTTTTTTAAAAGTTGTAATCCTTGTTTACCTAAACCTTGAAAAGCATAGGGAGATGTACGAGGTTTATATGCACCACCTCTCATATATTTAATCCCAAGGTCAGAAACCCCTTTTGCTATCGCAAAAAGTTGTTCTTCTGACTCCACTGCACATGGTCCCGCAATAAGACATAATTCTGTGCCACCAATGGTCTCTTGACCAATGCTAATTTGACTTTTATGGCCTTCGTATTGTTTTGAGACAAGCTTTAAATCTGACATTACTGCAAATTAAACAGATAGATATTAATCTAGTTTGGTATAAGTTATCGAAACTTTAATATCCCCCGCATCTTTATCCGTTTTAAAAACCCCTCTATATGGCGTTACCGGAAAATCAACAGGAATACTTAGGTAAAATCCGTTAAAATTATTCTTGCCTGTTTTGGCATATTCTTTAACTAATTGCTGCAAGTAGCGGTTAAAATGGAATTCGTATCCTTTAATAACGGGATTATAGTCACCCCCATAGTTACTTGTGGTTATTAAGTCAATTATCGGCATAGAATATTTTAAGTTTGAAGTGTCTGGGACAACTAAAAACATTCTTGGTGGCGCTTTAAACTCATCTGTAATGGAAATCTCGTCTAACAAAAATGTAATTTTCGCTTCATTAATTACCACTTTTTCACCCATTTTAAGTATAGAATCCAAGCCCACTAAATCAACTTTAATTTTTGCTCCTCCAAACGATTGCGCGTAGGTTGTTCCATAGTTGTTTGTGCTATTAAACTGGTTGGTAAGATTTACAGAGGGTTGCCTTTCGTAATAGTTGATGCGTCTTGAGCTAGAACCCATAGGAATGGTTTTGGTTAATGAGTCATTGTAAAAAAGTTGAAGTTTAGAACTATTTAAACCGGCCTCTACGCAAACTATTGCTCCTTCTCCTGACAATGGATTATTTCTAGGTACGATTACCAAACCTTTTAATGCCTTGAGAAATTGAGTTTCGTCTTTATACACATCACTATTCCAGTCCAGCATCTCTTGACCAAAACTATTGTTTAACATAATTGATAAACTGGTAGAGTCTGAAAAATTAAATGATCCAGTAAAAGTTCCCACAAGATTCCCTAGTTCGGGTTTAAACGTGCTGTAATACTTTACCGTATCTCCTAAGTCTTGATTTAGTTTGTAAACATCCATAACTATAACGCTACTAAGATTTCCGTACTTCAATATAGTCTTGACGTTTTTTACGGTTTGATCGTAATCGTATTTTAAGATAAGTTTTACAGAATCTATACTTTTAGAAGTCCCGTCCGTACCATATTGCGTGAGTCTTGGTTGCACAATAAGACACGATTTACTCAAACCAAAAATCGGGTCATTTATTACCCCTATCGTATTTGAACTTAGGTTGTCTGTTCTAGAAGAGTCGTCACGTACGGATCGAGCAGATATGTCTGTAAGAAGCACTTCAATGCTATTAAGATTACCGTCTCCAAGAATGTCTACTCCAATATCAGTAGTTTCTTTTTTACAACCCCAAAAAACGAGCAAAAAGAAAAGGGGCAATAACCCCTTACTCTTGATATTTAATTTTGTGTTAATCACGATTTTTTTATTGTTCTGTTCCTGCTAATAAGGAATTGTAAAAGTTCAGATAATTATCTGCTATTCCTTCATTAGAGTGATTGAGTATCGGTTTTTCAAAAGAAGACAACCTGTTTTCTAACTCTTCATTTATGTCGTGGCAACGCACTACAGCATCTGCATGCATTATGCCACCCATGTGCATACGTGTGCAATCTCCATTGGCGAATGGCACCAGTTCTTCATCA
>CAMDCQ010000005.1 GCA_945890595.1 Chitinophaga pinensis | reverse complement strand
AATTAGAACCGGATTCGAAAACTTGCGAGGATCTGAGTTCATGACACCATCCACGTCTTTCCAAATGGTAACTGATTCTGCATCTAGCGCATAAGCGAAAATAGCTGCAGTGTAATCAGAACCTTCTCTGCCTAAGGTGGTATTTTTATGATTTAAACCACGCCCAATAAAACCTTGCGTAATAATTGTTTGCCTGTCCAACAATGGTTTCAAAGAAGAGTTTATTAGAGGAACACTCTCATCCCAAAGTACATTTGCCGCTCTATTTTTATTGGTGGTAATCAAAAAGTTACGTGCGTCTATCCACCTGTTTTTGTACCCGATTTTATTTAAGTAGGTGCTCACAATCTTCGTAGAGATTAATTCACCGAAAGGAACTATTCTGTCATATTCAATATCATACGGAGAAGATTCGTCCCGTTTCTTCTCAACAATACACTCTAATTCTATTAAAAGATTCTCTACTTCATAATATTCATTCTCGGCTATTTGCAGATCTTGGATAATTTCGGCATGGAAATTTAGAATCTCTTTATATAGTACTCTTTTCTCCTCTTTATTGTAGTAGTAGGCATCCACCAAAGATTCTAACTTATTGGTAATCTTACCCATAGCTGAAATTACAACTAAAAGTGGACCGTCAGATTGGGTACGCAACAGCTCTGCTACATTCTTTACCGCGGATGCAGATTTAACACTTGCTCCGCCAAACTTGAATACTCTCATTAAAGACTAAATTTGTTGCAAAATTAGCACTAGTAAACGTTTTTATGAGATTAAATCAAGTAATAAGTCTAAGTCAGTTTATCGCTGACCAACAAAGCAAACACAAAGAAGCCACAGGTGACCTTTCTAAAATTTTTAGAGACATCAAATTTGCTGCTAAAATTGTAAACAGGGACGTGCGAAAGGCAGGCTTGGTAGATATTCTTGGAGCCTTTGGAACTGTTAATGTTCAAGGAGAGGAAGTTAAAAAACTAGACATGTTAGCAAATGAAGAATTTAAATCTTCTCTTACCCTAGGAGGAGATTGCTGCGCGATTATTTCAGAAGAAGAAGAAGATATACATCATATAGAAACAACTTTAAATGTAAATAGCAAGTATATCATCGCTATGGACCCTCTAGACGGCAGCAGCAACATAGACGTGAATGCAAGTATCGGAACCATTTTCTCTGTATACAAGAGAATAAGCCCAGTAGGTGGACCGGTAACTATGGATGATGTATTGCAAAAAGGAATTAATCAAGTGGCTGCAGGCTACATCATTTATGGAAGTAGTACTATGATGGTTTTTACCACCGGAAATGGGGTGAATGCCTTTACCTTAGACGCATCCATAGGAGATTTTTGTTTAAGTCATCCAGATATCAAAATTCCTGAAGACGGAAATATTTATTCTATCAATGATGGAATTTATGACAGAATGGAGCCAGGAGTTCAACACTACGTTGATTACTGTCGCAACTCAACAACGAAAGAAACGTATAGTGCGAGATACATTGGAAGCATGGTGGCTGATTTTCATAGAAACATGCTAAAAGGAGGTATTTTTATGTATCCCGCAACAACTGATGCACCTAAAGGTAAACTTCGTTTGATGTTTGAGAGCAATCCAATGGCATTTATCACTGAGCAAGCAGGCGGCAAGGCCACAACTGGCCACGTTCGTATTTTAGAAATTCAACCTACTGAAATTCACCAACGTAATCCTGTATTTATGGGAAGTACGCACATGGTTGAAAAGGTAGAAGAATTTATGAAGGCATAATTGCACAGAAACAACGCAGAATATAAGCAGCTGCATACCCTCATGCCCATTGAAAAAACCATAACCTACGTCAAACAACAATTGGCAAACGCGGAGGGTGGACACGACTGGTGGCATATAGAACGCGTATGGAAATCTGCCAAAAAAATAGCCGAAACAGAAAATGTAAACCTACTGGTGGTAGAACTGGGCGCTTTGCTTCATGATATAGCAGATTCAAAGTTTCATGATGGAGATGAAGAATTAGGACCTAAAACCGCCACCACCTTTATGCAAGAAATCAACGTTGACCATGAAACCATTCAACATGTTGTACAAATCATAAAGCATATCTCTTTTAAGGGAGGCAAAGAAGCTCAAACGTTTACATCTCCGGAGTTAAGTGTAGTGCAAGACGCAGATAGATTAGATGCGCTAGGAGCCATCGGAATCGCTCGTACATTTAATTACGGCGGCTATAAAAATCGCGAAATTTTTAATCCTAACCTACCTCCCAATCTAGCCATGACAAAAGAGGAATATAAAAAAAGTGATGCCCCAAGCATTAACCATTTTTACGAGAAGCTATTGTTGCTTAAGGATCTTATGAATACAGAAACAGGTAAGCAAATGGCCAAACAAAGACACGTATTCATGGAACAGTACTTAGCACAATTTTACCAAGAATGGAATGGAGAAATCTAAAACCCTTTTTTTTTCAGAACAATACCGCATGGCTAAAATATAGTCTGACGACCAACGGTCCAAAAATAGTATACTGAAATCCAGGGAAAATTATATTTCAATCCAGTTATCCTAGTATTTGAATCCGTTAATAAATATTCATCGTATTCTTTCCTTCCTTTATTCTTTCCTTTCTCTACCTTTGAAAAGTAGATGATGGATAAAATAAAATGCCCTAATTGTGCTCATCAATTTGATGTAGAAGAAGCCCTAAGTGGAAAATTACAAGAACATTTTAAAGCAGAATACGAACAAAAAATAGCCGAGCAGTCTGCTATATTCAATAGTGAAAGAGAAAAATTAGCACTCGAAAAGGAAGCGTTTGATAAGAAAAAAGAAAATGAAAACGAACTTTTCAAAGAAAAACTTGCGAAGCAAATAGAAAAAGAAAAAGAAGCTATCCAAAAACAAACGCAAGAGGGATTTGAACAACAACTAAAAGCATTAGCTGAGGAAAACGAACGCAAAAAGGAAGAAAATCGTGAACTGCGTGCTGCTGAAATAAATCTACTCAAACGAGAAAATGACCTCAAAGAGAAGGCAGAAGAGCTGCAACTTGAGATAGCCAAAAAAATGCTTGAACAACAGAGTGAAATGGAAGAAAAAGGCAGAGCTAAAGAACGCGAAGCCAATATGCTCCGAGAAAAAGAATTTCAAAAACAGCTCGAAGATCAGAAAAAACTGATAGATGAGATGAAGCGAAAAGCAGAACAAGGAAGTATGCAACTTCAAGGCGAAATACAAGAGCTCGCCCTTGAAGAACTTTTGCGAACCACCTATCCCTTTGATCAAATATCGGAAGTAGGTAAAGGAATTCGAGGTGCTGATTGCATGCAAACTGTAATTAACCAACAACAACAAACGTGCGGAACCATCATTTATGAAAGTAAACGTACCAAAAACTTTGCAGGGGATTGGATTGACAAACTAAAACAGGACCAAGTAAATGCAAAAGCAGATTTAGCAGTATTGGTAACAGAGACCTATCCTAGTGACATGGACAAATTTGGACAAAAAGATGGTGTTTGGATTTGTGGTTTCCATGAGGTTAAAAGCCTTTCGTTGGTACTGCGTGAGATGTTACTCAAAACATATTCCGTTCGTTCTTCTGAAGAAAATAAAGGTGGCAAGATGGAAATGCTTTATAACTACCTGAATGGTAATGAGTTTATTCAGACCATACAGCGTATATTGGAAGTGTACACCAACATGGAAAATGATTTAAATGTAGAAAAGCGTGCAATGACACGTATTTGGAAAACCCGCGAAAAACAAATAGAAGTTGTTGCCTTAAACATATCTTCTATGTTTGGAAGTATAAAAGGGATTTCTGGAAATGATTTGGCTTCAGCGTCCTTTTTAGAATTGCCTGAAAGTCCAACTGAAGAAAATTGAAGCACTCTACCAAAAGCGGAATTTTTAGTTGATACCCGTCAAATCCAATTACACAGAACATTGTAAGTCCATTGCATTGTACTGGTTTATACTTTTTAACTTATTTAAACCATATTCTTAAGGAAGCGATTTTCTTTGTGTAACATTTTGAAACAAGTTAAAATTCACATCTCTACAAGTCATGACGTTTATGCTAACTTAGCACTTGAAGAGTATTTAGTAACTCAATGCTACGATGATATTTTGCTTTTTTACAGCAATAGTCCGAGTGTGGTTATTGGGAAGCATCAAAATCCTTGGAAAGAGGTAGATTTAGCGCTACGCAACGGAAAACAACATACCGTAGCGCGACGGCTAAGTGGCGGAGGAACCGTTTATCACGATTTAGGAAACATTAACTTTAGCTTTATACGCAATAAAAATCACGACTTTGTTAATTTCAAAGAACACATAATACCCATAAGTGCCGCTTTAGAAAAACTTGGAATAAGCAATATCATCTCTCCTCGGAACGATATTTTTGTAAACGACCATAAAGTTTCCGGAAATGCAGAACATGTAAATAGCAAACTAGGTCGTATCTTACATCACGGCACTTTGCTTTATGACAGTGATCTTATTCGGCTAAATGGCAGTATTCGTCCTCAAAAAAACTATGCGATAAAAACACATGCTGTGGATAGTGTGCGCAGTCCTGTTATGAATATGAGAGAGGTATATGACTGCGGAGAAACTTCCTTATTTCTAGATGCACTCATTAACCAACTCAAGACCATTCTTATCGTAGATCAAATAGAATACATCAATCCTATTACCCTAACAAACGTTTCCAACCTCATCACGGAAAAGTATGAAACTTGGGACTGGAATTTTGGACACACACCACAGTTTGAATTCACACACGACAATGGCAACATATTCAAAATTAGAAAGGGAAGAGTGCTTGAATCAGCAGACTCTTCATTAATAGGTAGAACCTTTGAATCCATATTACTATGACTAAACTAGAACGTGCAGCAAAGATAAAATCCATATTGGATTTTGAATTTACAGAAGTGCCAATACCGTTGGATCATAAAGATCCATATACACTTTTGATTGCGGTATTACTCTCCGCACAATGTACAGACGAACGCGTTAACAAGATAACTCCACTCCTATTTGCTAAAGCTGACAATCCTTTTGACATGATTAAAATGACTATTGAGGAGATTCAAGCCATAATAAGACCATGCGGTTTATCTCCGATGAAAAGTAAGGGAATACATGGGCTTAGCCATATTTTGATTGACAAATATGAAGGTGCAGTCCCTCCGGATTTTGACGCCCTAGAATCATTACCTGCTGTAGGTCATAAAACAGCCAGTGTAGTTATGAGTCAGGCATTTGGTATTCCAGCATTTCCGGTAGACACCCATATTCATAGATTAGCTTACCGATGGAAACTAAGCACGGGTAAGAATGTTGAGAAAACAGAAAAAGATCTCAAAGCAATTTTCCCAATAGAATCTTGGAATAAAATACACTTGCAGATTATTTTTTTTGGTAGAAAATACTGCCCTGCACGTGGCCATAATGCCTTTACATGTCCCATTTGCAAAGAATTTGGACGGGCAGAACTGTTCAAATAAGTTAGCCCGATAATCAATTTTGCGTATTTTTTGATGTCGTTTTATTTAGAGTAACCATCAAATCAATTAGACCACAATTCTTACTAACCTAAAACTAAACCTTACCTTTGCACTTCTTATATGAATATAGAGGTATTATACGAAGACAACCATCTAATCGCGGTAAATAAACCAGCAGGGTTGGTAGTGCAAGATAATGAGCACGGTCTTCCGTCTCTAGAAGAACACGTAAAAGAATACATACGGGTAAAATACGACAAGCCTGGTGCCGTTTTTTTAGGTTGTATACACAGACTTGATACCAATGTAACAGGTATTGTACTTTTTGCAAGAACAAGTAAAGCATTGGTGCGAATGAATGAGCAGTTTAAAGATAGAACCATTAACAAGACCTATGCTGCACTTATCAGAAACAAGCCTCAACCAATGGCCGGAACCCTTACCCACTGGCTTAAGAAAGATCCTAAACAAAACAAAACGAAATTGTACGACGAAGAACGAGAAGGCAGTAAAAAAGCGGTTCTTCACTATCAATTTATCAATACTGCTAACCATTGCTTCCTGGTAAAGGTAAATCCCGTAACCGGAAGACCTCATCAAATTAGAGTACAATTAGCACGAACGTTCACCGGTATAATTGGTGACGTGAAATATGGTCAGACCAAACCTACCTCAGACAAGAGTATTTATTTGCATGCGCTAGGACTTAGTTTCAATCACCCGGTAACAAAAGAAAAATTAAATTTGTACGCTCCAATGCCAAAATTTGGAAATTGGAAATTTTTTAATGATGTAGAACAAAATTTATTAGAAGAATGAACGGAATAGTAAGAATACCAAAAGCAATTAATGAACCTGTAAGAGCCTATGCTCCAGGAAGTAACGAAACGCTTAACCTAAAAAGTAAATTACAAGAGTTAAAGAGTAAAACCACTGATATACCTATGTACATTGGTGGACAAAAGATTTTTACAAGTGACAAGATAGAAATGCATCCACCGCATGAAAAAAATCATGTTTTGGGAACATATAACAAAGGAAATGGGCAGCACATAAACGATGCAATAAACGCTGCACTTGCTGCAAAAGAGTCTTGGGCTAATATGCCATGGGAAAGCCGAGCAGCAATATTTCTGAAAGCAGCAGAATTACTGGCGGGCCCATTTCGTGACAGAATGAATGCTGCAACTATGCTCGCGCAATCTAAAAATGCAATGCAAGCAGAAATAGATGCCTCCTGCGAAATGATTGATTTCTTCAGATTCAATGTGCAATACATGAGTGAAATCTACGCACAACAGCCACCTGAAAACTCTCCAGGCGTATGGAATCAACTGGAATACAGACCGTTAGAAGGATTTGTGTTTGCGTTATCTCCATTCAACTTCACGAGTATTGCTGCAAACTTGTGTGCAGCTCCTGCCATGATGGGCAATACCGTTGTATGGAAACCTTCCGAAACACAAATCTATAGTGCTCAAGTAATCATGGATTTGTACAAAGAAGCTGGCTTACCTGACGGAGTTATCAATCTAATTTATGTAGACGGACCTACTACCGGTGAGGTGATTTTCAACCACAGAGATTTTGCTGGAATCCACTTTACTGGAAGTACTGGAGTATTTAGACATATTTGGAAAACTATAGGTAACAATATTGAAAAATACAGAAGTTATCCTAGAATAGTAGGAGAAACCGGCGGAAAAGACTTTATCATGGTGCACAAAAGTGCAGATGTTGATGCTGTAAACGCCGCTATGGTAAGAGGTGCATTTGAATTTCAAGGTCAAAAATGTTCAGCAGCTTCAAGAGCCTATGTGCCACAAAGTATGTGGACCGAACTTAAGCCTAAATTGGTAGCCACTACCAATTCGCTCAAAATGGGAACTACCGAAGACTTTAGCAATTTTGTAAATGCAGTAATTGACCAAAAAGCGTTTAATAAAATTACCTCATTTATCACCGCAGCTAAAGAATCAAGTGATGCCTCAGTAATAGCTGGTGGTGATTTTTCGGATGTAGAAGGTTACTTTATTCGTCCTACCGTAATAGAAGCTAAAGATCCAAAATACACTACTATGTGTGAAGAGCTTTTTGGACCCGTGCTCACCATATACATATATGAAGATGACAAATACGAAGAGACGCTTAAAATGCTAGACGACACCTCTGAATACGCCTTAACAGGTGCTATTTTGTGCAAGGACAGAGAGCAAATTAATGTAGCACTACATGCTCTTCGCAACTCTGCAGGAAATTTTTATATCAACGATAAACCTACAGGTGCGGTTGTTGGTCAGCAACCTTTTGGTGGAGCGAGAGGAAGCGGTACAAATGACAAAGCAGGTGCTCCTATCAATCTTATGAGATGGACATCTATGCGTACCATAAAAGAAACCTTTGTTTCTCCAACAAGCTATGAGTACCCATTTCATAGTTAAACCATAACGTACATCCTAAACAATAAGAGAGGTATCATAATTCATTACGATACCTTTTTTTTATCTTTCTCAACTATTCATTGCATTTAATCTAATAAAGCAAAAAGTATCGCTTTGGAGATTGTACAATTGCACTAGTACCATTTTTTGATATCAATCCAACCATGAAGAAGTATATATGAAGCATCGCCATTTTATTTGTTTTACTGCTCGCTTCGGCCATTTTCCTTCCTTATCTCTTTAAAGATAAGATAATAGAAGCAGTCAAAAATGAGGCAAATAAAAGCTTAAAGGTAGAGTTAAATTTCAATCCAAATATTGGAATCAACGTGTTTAAATCGTTCCCTAACCTTAATCTTTCGTTTAAAGATTTGTCATTAATCTACCCCAACAGAACGTTTAAAAATGATACACTTCTATTTACGGATAGATTAGAAGTTTCGTTTGATCTTATGAAATTTTATAAAGAGCAACAATATATTTTCAAGTCTATAGCAATATCCAAACCTTTTATTCACCTAGAATCTCAAAATGATTCCACTGTAAATTGGGATATCTCTCGTGAAGATGATACGACTCAGAGTGAATCGATCAACTTTGAACTAGCTAAATTCGAGATAAACCATGGCAGATTTGAGTACCTAGACGTACCCGGCAAGATAGACTTTAGGCTTTATGATATGAATCACAACTCCAACGGTGATTTTAATGAAAACATATTTAAACTAGCATCTAAATCTGAAATCGCAGAAGTGTTAATGATTTATGACGGCATAACCTATTTAAACAAATGGGCGATAACTCAAAATGGAGACATAGATGTAAACCTTGCTGAAAGTAAGTATACTTTAACCCAAAACATACTTACCATAAATGGTCTCGAAGCAGATCTGGATGGTTCTATCGCAATGACCGAAGAAGACATTATTTTTGATGTAAAAACAAGTTCATCAAGTCCTGACTTAAATAAGTTTTTAACCTTAATACCTGCTATCTATACTTCTGACTTCAACAGTATGCAAACCAAAGGCTCGGCTAATCTTAGCGCTAGCTTTAAAGGGAAATATAATGACCTATCGTTTCCTTCATTTGATGTACAAATGAACATAGAAAATGGCTGGTTTAAATACCCTGACTTGCCGTTACCCGCTGAAGATTTAAATCTTGATTTGCATATTTTTAGCAAGGATGGAAATATAGACAAAACAGTAGTTGACATCTCTCAGTTACATCTCAAAATGGCAAATGATCCTTTTGACATAAAATTGAATATGCAAGATATTTTTGGCAACGCTCTAATAGATACTGAACTAAAAGGCAATTTAAATCTATCAAATTTAACGAAGATCATTCCCTTAGAAAACACTACGCTCAGCGGATTTTTAGTTTCAGATGCTGCCATACGTGGTAGAATTAGCGATATAGAGTCGGCAGCATTAGACAAATTTAGTGCAACAGGAAAACTTACGGCCACAAACGTAATTTATAAAACTCCGGATATGAATGAGGCGCTCCAATTGTACAGCGCGCAAATCCTTTTAGCCAACCAAAATATTATCATTCCGACCTTGGATGCTAAGTTAGGAAAGAATGATGTACAGTTCAGTGGAAAATTTGAAAATTTTTACAGCTACCTATTCAAAGACAAAGCACTAACAGGTAATGGAAATCTTTCTTCTAAAAATTTAGATCTTAATGACTTTTTAACTGAGGATAGTGAAGGCACCGCAACTGAAATGACCTTGGTTGAGATTCCAGGTAATTTAAATATGCAACTGTCTACCTCCATTGACAAGCTTGTTTACGATGACCTAACGCTTACCAAATTTACGGGAACATTTGGGATTGATAACAAGACCGCTTCTATGCAAAAAATATCTACACAATTTCTAGGAGGTAAATTGGATTTGAATGGTGCATATCAATATGACATAGATCAGCCTAATGCCAATTTTGAGGTTTCATACTCTGATATTAAAATTAAAGATCTTCTAAGTAAATTTAAAGTTATCAAAGAATTTGCTCCAATTGCTGATCGCGTCAACGCACTCACTACTGCAAAGTTGAGCTTTAGCTCCTTGCTGAATAACGACATGTCTCCCAAATTAGAAAATACAACTCTAGGAGGTTCAATTAATTTAAAAAACATCGTTGTAGATCAATTAGAAGTTCTTAAAAATATAGACTCTAAGCTAGGAAGTAATCATCTTAACGTGGCTAAAATTCAAGATTTATTCGTAAAGTTCAATATAAAAGATGGCAAATTACTTGTAGCTCCATTTGATCTATTTTTAGATAGCTCTACACTTCATTTAGAGGGTGTTTCAAAGCTAGACGGCAGTTTAAACTATGATGGATTATTGAGTATACCAGGGAGTTATATTAAAAATGAAACCAAGGTAATTAATGGTCTTATAAAAGACAGCAAATTTACTAACCTACAAATTAAGCCTTCCGACTTTTTAAAAATAGCGGTTAAAATAGGTGGTAAATTCTCGAAGCCTGAGGTTAAATTAAAACTTGCCGAAATTAAAAATAACTTCAAGCAAACCCTAAAAACGGCAATTTCTAGCGAAGTTGACAAGAAAAAATTAGAAGCCAAGACCACTGCCTCAAACGAGCTAAATAACGCTAAAGAAGACGCCAAGAAAAAAGCAGAAGAAGCCAAGGCAAAAGCGCTTTCCGAGATAGCGCAGAAGAAAAAAGAAGCAGAGGACAAGATAAAGCAAGAAGCCGAAAATCGTAAAAGACAATTAAAAGCTGAAGCAGATAAAAAACTGAAAGGATTACTTAAAAAATGATAAAATATAGCATACTACTAATGGTTAGTGCAAGCATAATATCTTGCACTAGCAGCTCTGATGGATTTGATAAAAATACAGATGAGAGCACTCCACCTGCCTCCCTAGAAGCCAGCGCTCCTGTTGACACTAGAGACACCATTACCGTGATTGCGACTGGCGCTGACATGAGCGAGATGCGCTTTGACACGAAACTGATAAAAGTACCCGCGCAGAAAGAAATCACCATTGCGTTGGTTAACCAAAGTACAGATGCTACTATGCCTCATAACTTTGTAGTCATTAAAGATGGAACAGCAAATGAGGTTGGTCAGGCAGGTTATAAACACCTAGATAATGCGTATGTATCACCACAAGATAAAAACGTGTTGGGGCATACACCATTAGCTCAAATTAACGAAACTGTGTACCTTACATTTACCACTCCAATAGCCGGAGAATACCAATTCATTTGTTCATATCCTGGGCATTGGGGAATGATGAAAGGCAGTTTTATTACAGAATAATATTATTTCGACTCGTACAAGATACGATGCCCAAGACCACGTTCACTGATCAATTCAGAAATAGATCGATGACTAAGTTTACTATCTAGCCAACTTATTACGTCAAAATAAAAGAATGGTCGCTGCTCAAACTTATCTTGGGCGACCACATAGAGTGCATCGCGAAGTTGCTCCATCTCATTTCGTATACTTATAGAAGGGAGCCTAGCGCAAACACGCAAGAAGTGCATTATCTCTATCTGAAACTTATTGAGTTGTTTGTTTCTTGCCAAGAAACTGTAGACACTTCTTATATTTTCAAAAATATACTCCGTTTCTTGCAGCTCAAATAAAGACGTAAGCTTCAGTATGCGTGCAAATATTTGCAAATCTGGTCTTCCACTTCTATCCATTTGATATATTAGTTTATCCAGGTAAAAAATACATTCTTTAAACTGACCGTTCCCAAAATACAAACTTGCTACCTTGTAATAAATACTATTTACATAACCCGAATTATGTTTGGTATCCAATGTAAGAAATAACTTCTTAGAATCTATAAACAAAGCTAAACCATTACCAAACTTCCCTTTGATAATGCATAAATTTAAAGCGTGAGTCAATACATATTTATAATGCGTTTCACGGAGCAGATTAATGTCGGGCAGGCTTGGTTCAAATTCCAGCGACTTAAATTTTTCAAGAAGATTTGCATACCTGTTCCAAGCGTTCAATCTAAAAAGGCATAACATCTGGTAATTTAATATTTTAAGATAAACTTCTTTGTAATAGGTGTTTAAGCCATTGATTTCATAAAGTGAAATGAGTGTACTCGCATATTTATATCCCAAAACAAAGTCTCTTTGAATATAATGATAATGATATAGCATCCGACAGTATACCACCTTATCGTACAGCGACAACACATCATATTTTATGGGACTAAGCACTTGGTTAATACTACTCTCTAGCGTGTGATATTCCTGTTCATCCTTGCTAAACCTATGCTTTAAATAAAATTCACGAAGTTTTAAATACTCACGCATAAGTGATTGTGTAAACGGGCTTACTTCGCTCGAAAATTTAAACTGAGAAACCATGTCAGGTGTAGACATAGTTTCATAATAGTAAGTCTCTTCATCTACCAAAACAGCATCGTTTATTATTTTATTTTGAGCTTTAAAGTACAGCGCCTTATTTTTACATTTTTAAGCTTTATCGTTCAGACCCAAACCTTTTAGAATACTATAATTCTTCAACAAAACCCTATATTCTTCAAAGGGAGTTGGGGTTTGCGACGAACGCAATTGCTCCAAAATTTTATCATGTAATTCTTTCAATACATTCGCCAATTGAGGCCCTTTTAAACTAGGAATTTGTAGAAGCAGCATACCTGAATCATAGTGTTTTGTAGCCGTCAGTTTTACATATACTTTTACATATAAATAGTCACAATAGGGTGGTTTTGCCCATTTTCTAGATAATGACAGTTTCTGAGATTTGTTCAAAACAGAAAGAAGCGCTAAAACGTCATTTTCTTTTTTATAATTCATAACAAACAATATACAAATCTCTTATTTTTAATTACTTATAGACTATATTATTATTTATAAAACGTAATAAATTCATATTTAATAAACTTAAACTCCTCACTATGAAAGCTATTTGCACTATCAATAATGAAAAAAATACGAAGCGTTATAGTAGGATCTGGCTCTTATCTACCTGATTTACATAGACCAAACTCCTATTATGAAAACAGCGCATTTTATAACTCGGACGGATCACCTTTCCCTTCAGAAAGCAATGAAATTGTCAGTAAATTTTACGCGATAACGGGAATAAAAGAACGAACGGTTTTGAAATCTGACATGTGCACATCAGACATGGGAACCATAGCCTCACAACGTGCAATAGAAGCCTCCGGCATACATAAGGAAAGTATTGATCAAATTATTGTTGCTCACAATTTTGGGGATACCAGCAGTGAGGGCAACGTTCCTAAACTTATGCCAACCTTGGCAGCCAAAATAAAAAATAAACTGGGCATTAAGAACGAAAACTGCATTCCTTACGATATCGTTTTTGGTTGTCCAGGATGGATTCAAGCTATGATACAAGCAGATATTTATATCAAAAGTGGCAATGCAAAAACGTGTTTGGTTATAGGAACTGAAGCCTTAACCAGAATGACTGATCCATTTGATCGAGACTCTATGATTTTTTCTGACGGTGCAGGAGCAGTAATCTTGAGCGCTGTAGAAAGTAATGAAGAAATCGGTATTTTACAGCACTCAACTATCTCTCATACCCACGAAGAGTTAGCTTATTTAACTATGGGATTCAGTTTTCACAACCCTGACCCTAATCATTCATTTATCAAGATGAACGGTCGTAAAATATACAACTACGCGCTTACTAATGTGCCACGAGCAATCAAAAATTGCCTTGATAAATCAAATCTAGATTTAAAAGATATAAGTAAAATACTCATTCACCAAGCCAATGAAAAAATGGATATAGCGATTGGCGAACGACTA
This sequence comes from Chitinophaga pinensis, assembly GCA_945890595.1. Lineage (GTDB taxonomy): Bacteria > Bacteroidota > Bacteroidia > NS11-12g > UBA9320 > UBA9320. The sequence continues at coordinate 16,960 of CAMDCQ010000005.1, read as the reverse complement.
TATTCACTGTATGGTATCGATAAAATGCCTGCAGACAAAATGCCTATGAATATTGCGAAAATGGGAAACAACTCAGTTGCCACAGTCCCCATATTATTTGATATGATCATAAAAAATGAACTCAAACCACACTCCTTCTCACCTAAAGATGTTTTGGTTATGGCTTCTGTAGGAGCCGGCATGAGTATAAATGCGTTTAGTTACCGATTGCCTTAAAAAAAACAGAAAATAAGCTACATTAAATGCGAACAAAAGTTGGAATTCACGATCTGGCATTTCAAGCGCCTTCGTTATTTTTATCTATAGAAGATTTAGCCGAGGCACGAGGAATTGAAGCCGCAAAACTAAGATTTGGACTTGGGCTTGAAGCTATGTCTCTTTGTGATGTAAATGAAGATATAGTAACCCTAGCTGCAGGTGCAGTTCTAAAACTTTTACGTCAAAATCCTAGTATTACTCCTGACCAAATTGGGCGTATTTATGTAGGAACGGAAAGCAGTATCGACGGAAGTAAACCCATTGCAACTTATGTACATGATATTGTAAATCAATACTTTAATGGGACTGAACAAGGACCTAACTTACTCCTAAATACAGACGTAGTAGATATGACTTTTGCGTGCATCGGCGCTGTAGATGCTATGCACAATTCACTTTATTATGTACAAACGGAAATAGAAAAGCTAGCTATAGTCGTAGCCGCAGATATTGCCAACTATGATCTAAACTCTAGCGGCGAATACACCCAAGGTGCAGGAGCTGTTGCCATTTTAATAGGCGCTAACCCCAGATTACTTGAAATAAAATACAAATGGGGTGTCGCAACTCAAAGTGAACATGATTTTTTTAAGCCAATTCGATTAAAAACAGATGGTGATTTTATCCTTCAAATGCATGATGAAAAACCTATTTTTGATGGGCATTTTTCCAATCAAACTTACCAAAATAGAATTACCGAGGCTTGGTCTAACTTGGGCTCAAAAAAGTCGATTTGGTCTAGCTACCATCACATTATTTTTCACCTTCCCTATGCATTTCACGGAAGAAGAATCATATCCACCTTGATAGAAGAAGAGTTACTAGCTTCTGGACTTCTTAACACCATTTTTGAATCAAATAATATCGACATAAATGATGCAGACAGGAGTAGATTATTTACTAAAACAATAGAGTACAAAAATTGGATAAATGAGAAAATAAGTGCTGGCGAAAATCTATCCTCCCAAATGGGAAATCTGTATACTGCAAGTATTTTTTTAAGCCTAATGAGTAGTTTGGAATTTGCCAAAAATAGCGTTGGGGACACGTTTCTATTTTTTGCCTACGGCAGTGGCTCTAAGGCTAAAACATTTGAAGGAGAATTAATGCCTGATTTTGATAAAATCGTCAGTAAGTGGAATATTCAGAATACGCTAAGTAAACAAAAGCAGGCAACTTTTGATCAATACATCGCCATCAGAACACAAAAACTAGCTCCACCTATTACTGTAAATTCGGACGTATATCAAGTGGCCTGTGGGATTACGGAAACCAATAGATTTGAAAGAATCTACCAATTAATACACACGTAAATACGTAACGGTAAAAACCTAAAGATTCATCCTGATCAACCTATTTTGCCTAATTTTGAAACCAACTTTCAACGAAACATGGAAAATCCGTACTCTATTCAAAATATCTCAATCCAATCTGGAGATGATCGAGTGGAAGTAAGCCCCTTCTTCACCTACATTGAAACGCTTGAACGGAATAATCAAAAAAATGATGGAAAGGTAAAATCGCATAATCACTCAAACTTATTCCAAGTTACCATTATTGAAGATGGCGATGTCTCTTTCTACACTGATGGGATGGAAAATAGAATCGATTGTCCGTGTGTTATTTTAATACCTGAAGGAAAATATCATTCAATCACGTACCATAAGCCAACGCATGGGTTTATGATGCTCATGTCACTAGAATCTGTTAACGAAAGCTTAAAACAGCTACCTGCAGAATTTACGTTTTCAAATGAAATATCCATAGTTACAGAAGAAATAGCACCTTATGATTTTGAGGATATTTTGGACTTGTGCAGAAGCTTGCATCGAAAAATGGTTCAAAAAGACAGAGGGAGTTTGGTCATTAAAAAAAATTATTCTGTCTTGACCTTATTGGTTATCCTAAACAGTTTAAGAAACGCGCAAAAGCCTAATTTTAAAGAAAAATATGCAGAAAGCAGTTACTTGTATAAGTATAAAAAAATGATGCGTGAAGAAGTAGATGCTGGCGAAAAAGTAGCCGACTATGCAAAAAAGATAGGCATCACTCCTACTCACCTTAATAGAGTTTGCCAGCAGTTGGTAAACAAGTCTGCATTAGAAATAATGCACGATAACATTACATTAGAAGCAAAAAAACATTTGATGTATAGTACTTTTTCTGTAACAGAGATTGCTCATATACTGAATTTCAAAGATCCATCTCACTTTAGTAAATTTTTCAAAAAAAACACAGGAAAAAGTCCGAAATTCTTTAAAGAATCGATCCAATAAATCGCTAATATCAAAAAGGTGAATCCTCTCCTGGTTCAAAAGGAGACATATCATTCATCTTGCTTCCGATGGTAATGCTACTATCTGCAAAAGTATCTGCACCATAGTCACTATAACCCCAATCTGCAAATTTACCGAAGTGTTTCACAAACTTCAGATTTACGGTACCTGGCGATCCATTTCTATGTTTTCTAATGATAATTTCCGTCAGTCCTTCGTTGTCATTTCCTTCCTCATCTTGTGTTACCCCATAATATTCTGGACGATAGATAAATGTCACCAAATCCGCATCTTGCTCTATAGAACCAGACTCTCTTAAATCCGAAAGCACAGGACGCTTATCTTGACGCTGCTCCACTGCTCTACTTAATTGGGCTAGTGCAATAATTGGTATGTCTAACTCTTTAGCTAAACCTTTGAGTGACCTTGAGATATAGGATATTTCCTGCTCTCTATTGCCCCCATTTTTAGTGCTTTCTTCGGCACGCATTAGCTGCAAGTAATCTATTATTATAAGATCTAACCCTTTTTGACGTTTAAGCCTTCTTGCTTTTGCTTTTAGCTCTAAAACCGATAGAGCGGGCGTGTCATCTATAAATAGTTTGGCATCTTCAATCGTACTAATTTTAGTATGTAATTGCTGCCATTCATGTTCTTCTAATTTTCCACTACGAATTTTTTCAGAAGAAAGTTCAGCTTCAGAAGCAATTAATCTTTTGGTTAGTTGCAAACTACTCATCTCAAGCGAGAAAATGGCAACCGCTTTGTTCGCCAATACTGCTGCATTTCGAGCCATACTTAACACAAATGCTGTTTTACCCATACCCGGTCTTGCAGCCAGAATTATTAAGTCACTTTTCTGCCAGCCTGACGTCATACGATCGAGTTCAGTAAATCCTGTAGGTATCCCTGTTAATCCTTGCGTATCTCCTTTTGATTCTTCAATTTCCTTAATAGCTTTAGCAATCAAATCTGTTACCGTATCGTAGTTTTTCGTCATGCTCTCCTCTTTAATTTCAAAGAGTTTTTTCTCGGAATTATCCAATAACTCAAAAGCATCTGTGGTTTCTTCAAACGCGCTAGAGCCTATTTCAGCCGCTACGGATATCAACTTTCGTTGAATACTTTTTTGAATTACAATGTGAGCGTGATATTCAATATTGGCTGCACCACTTACTTTATTGGTTAGAGAAGTAATGTAATAGGCACCTCCTGCTGCTTCTAATGTTCCGTTTTTGCGAAGCTTATCGGTAACTGTTAAGATATCTACAGGATTACCATCGTTAAACAATTGAACAATAGCTTCATAAATATGCTGATGCGATTCCACATAAAAAGCATCCTTAGATAAGTAACTAACCACTTTTTCGGGTGCGTATTTTTCGAGCATCATTGCTCCCAAGACCGCTTCTTCTAAATCTCTAGCTTGAGGTTGAAGTTTAGACAAATCCATATTTCCAAACGTAGATGTCTTTTTGGTCTTAGTTACTTTTTTATCCATTCGTATCTGTTTATCGTTTAATGACTATTTAGTGATCTTTTTTATAAAGTTCAAAAGTATTCATACACTTGAGCAATCCATCTACAACCTAAACACTTCACTACTTATGCACACGTCCTATTGAAATGTGTGTGAAACGTTTACAACCCTAATATAAATGCATAATCAGTTGACTGTCAAACCAATCTTATACACACTCAACAATTACTCCTATTACTGTTTCACAAATTTATGCCGTTTTAAGGCCTAGTTTATTTTTGTATAAATCCCTTATTATCACATCTTTTATAGTTATCAACGCTGTGTAACGCATAACTCTATTTGCTAAACTATCACACTTTCCAAATTTATAGTCAATTCACGTTTACATGAAGAAATGCTAAACTGCCACACCTTTTTGGACTTATATTTGTTTACCAGAATATATAATGGAAGCACAGTTTTCACCAGGAGTAAAAGAAGTAATTCAATTCAGCAGGGAAGAAGCCATCCGACTAGGACATAGCTATATAGGAACCGAACACCTATTACTAGGTCTTATAAGACAGGGTGACGGTAAAGCTATAAGACACCTTAAGACAATGGGTATAGATATGCTTAGACTTAAGAAAGCCGTTGAAGATAGCATACGAGATACCACAAGTAAGTCGACCAACATTGGAAACATACCCTTAACCAAACAGGCCGAAAAAGCTCTGAAAATCACCTACTTAGAGGCAAAAATATTTAAAGATGATGTTATTCGAACAGAACACTTATTGCTCTCTATTTTGAGAGATGAAGATAATGTCGCTTCGCAAATCTTAAATCAATTTGGGGTAGATTACGACTTGTTTAAAAATGCCATGGAGGACAAACTTCCAGACACTACCATTGAAATGAGTACAGACTCACCTGAAGACTTTTACAACGAAGAAGCAAGCAAATCTGCTACGCCCAATAAACCCGGTACAAAAGGAAAAAGTAAGACACCCGTACTTGACAATTTCGGAAAAGACCTTACCAAATTGGCAGAGGCTGACAAATTGGACCCTATTGTTGGCAGAGATAAAGAAATAGAGCGTGTATCTCAAATATTAAGTAGACGCAAGAAAAATAACCCTGTGCTTATTGGTGAACCAGGAGTGGGAAAAACAGCGATTGCAGAAGGTTTAGCATTACGTATTGTGCAACGCAAGGTTTCTCGTGTTTTATTTGATAAACGCGTTGTAACATTAGATTTAGCAAGCTTAGTTGCAGGCACAAAATACAGAGGTCAGTTTGAAGAACGTATGAAAGCCGTCATGACTGAACTTGAAAAAACAGACGACGTTATTTTATTTATAGATGAAATACACACTATCGTAGGTGCAGGTGGAGCAAGCGGATCTCTTGATGCTAGCAACATGTTTAAACCTGCTTTAGCACGAGGCGAAATACAATGTGTGGGAGCCACAACCCTTGACGAATACCGTCAATACATTGAAAAAGATGGTGCATTAGAGAGACGATTTCAAAGTGTAATGGTAGAACCAACATCGCCAGAAGAAACACTTGAAATTCTTACTAACATTAAGGACAAATACGAATCTCATCACAGTGTAGAATATACAGACGAGTCTCTGAAAGCTGCTGTAACCATGAGTGTGCGCTACATAACCGATCGTCATTTACCTGATAAAGCTATCGACGTATTGGATGAAGTAGGTGCTCGTGTGCACTTAAGTAACATACATGTTCCTCAAGAAATATTGGAGCTTGAAAAACAAGTTGAAGAGATTAAAGAAGAAAAAAATAGAGTTGTAAAGAGTCAGAAATACGAGGAAGCAGCGAGACTGCGTGACAAAGAAAAATCTTTACTCGAAAGCCTAGAGGAAGCTAAAACTATTTGGGAAGAAGACAGCAAAACGCAACGTTATAAAGTTACCGAAGATGATGTGGCAGATGTAATTGCCATGATGACAGGTATACCTACAAAACGTATCGCTCAAAAAGAAGGCAATAAATTGCTCAAAATGGGTGACGAACTAAAGGCCAATGTAATCGGTCAGGATATCGCCGTTGAGAAATTAACCAAAGCTATTCAGCGCACAAGAGCAGGACTTAAATCCCCGAACAAACCCATAGGTTCGTTTATATTCTTGGGATCAACAGGGGTTGGAAAAACAGAAATGGCTAAATCTTTAGCCAAATATTTATTTGACTCTAAAGAAGCATTACTCCGAATAGATATGAGTGAGTACATGGAAAAATTTGCGGTATCTCGACTAGTGGGAGCGCCTCCAGGATATGTGGGTTACGAAGAAGGTGGGTTACTTACGGAAAAAGTCCGAAGAAAGCCATATTCGGTTATTCTGTTTGATGAAATAGAAAAAGCACATCCCGATATTTTCAACCTATTGTTACAAGTGTTAGACGAAGGTTTCTTGACGGATAGTCTGGGTAGAAGAGTGGATTTCAGAAACACCATCATCATTATGACTAGCAATATTGGTAGTCGTCAGCTAAAAGAATTTGGCGCGGGTGTTGGGTTTGGAACTACCGCTAAAACCAGTGCTCAAGACCTGAACAATAAAGGAGTAATAGAAAATGCATTAAAACGATTCTTCTCTCCAGAATTTTTAAATAGAATAGACGACGTAATCGTATTTAATTCTCTAGAAAGAGCAGATATTGAAAAGATATTATTGCTAAGCATTGAAGAGCTCATGGTAAGAATTAGACAAATAGGATTCGATATTAAATTATCTAAAAAAGCAATCGACTATTTAGCTGAAAAAGGATTTGATTCCAACTTTGGAGCAAGACCGCTTAACAGGGCCATACAGAAATACTTAGAAGATCCACTAGCAGAAGAAATTTTAAAATCTGACGTAAAAGAAGGTGATGTTATAGCTGTAGATTTAGATGTTAAGAAAGATGAACTTACCTTTAAAAAACAAAAAACAAAGGCAAAGAAAGAGCCTAAGGAAGAAAACGAAGCGTAAACTTTTTCACTTTGCTGAGTAATTAGTCCTTTATTAATTGTGATGTGTGTAGACCAATCTAGTAGATAGATTGGTCTATTTTTTTGGCTTCATCCTTAGATTATTACGAAAGTAATCTTAGGACCAATTAGCGTAAAAAAACCTTCATCTCATTATGGCGATTCTATTACCTTTGCCATTAAATGGAGATAGGAAAATCATTATTTAATTTTGAATTAGAAGGTACTGATGGTAAGATGTACGATAAATTTACGTTTGCTGACAGAACAGCATTAGTACTAATAGTAACATGCAATCATTGCCCGTATGCAAGAGCCTATTGGCACAGACTTGTTAAGTTATATAATCAATTTGAAGAAGATAACTTGATGATTTTGGCAATTAACGCAAATGATGCTACACAATATCCTGCGGATTCATTTGAAAATATGAAAAAAATGAGTGAAGATTTAAAGCTTCCGTTTCCATACTTGTACGATGCAGAACAACGTGTTGCCAACAAACTAGGTGCAACAAGAACGCCAGAAGCTTTCGTTTTTAACAGTAAACGAAAACTCGTATACAAAGGTGCTATTGATGATAATTGGGAAAGTGAGCATATGGTAATGCAAGTTTATCTGGAAGATGCCATAGAAGACACACTTGACGGCATGGAACCTGATTACCCTGAAATTCCTGCAGTAGGTTGCAGTGTCAAATGGAAAAAATAAAAAAATTTGGATTCGTTAAAAGCTAAAAATATCATTATTACCGGAGCTTCTTCAGGTATAGGGGAAGCCTTAGCTATACAAGCGGCCAAAATTGGAGCCAATATTGTACTTGCCTCGCGCAATATTTCCAAGTTAGACGAACTTAAGAAATCACTAAATACGTACAACACTACCATACTCACGGTAAGTTGTGACGTGACTAGAGCTAGCGACTGTCAAAATCTTATTGATACGGCTATTCGTGAATTAGGAAAGATAGATGTGCTTATAAATAATGCCGGAATCTCTATGCGCGCTTCTTTCGACGACGTAAATCTTGATGTACTTGAAGAAGTAATGAACGTCAATTTTTGGGGTTCAGTATATTGTAGCAAAGCAGCAATTCCTCATTTACTTAAAACCAAAGGAAGCCTTGTAGTAGTAAGTTCTGTTACTGGTTTCAAAGGATTACCTGGGCGCTCTGGGTATGCTGCCTCAAAGTTTGCCGTGAATGGTTTTTTTGAATCTATTCGCATGGAATATAGCAGTAGAGGACTACACACACTGATCTCTTGCCCGGGATTTACTGCCAGTAACATTCGTTTCAATGCACTAAATTCAGATGGTGAATCTCAAGCCGAAGCACCTGGAGATGAATCTAAAATGGATACTGCAGAGAGTGTAGCTTTAGACATATTGCAGGCTATACGCGATCGTAAAGATTTTATGCTTAAGAATAAGCAAGGAAGAATTATATTCTGGATGAATAAATTTTTTCCAAAATTTATTGAAAAAAAAATACACCAAGTAATTGCCGCTGAGCACAACTCACCGATTAAAAAATAATGGAATTAATAGACGTATTAGCTGATAAAACAAGAGCAGCTTTAGCCCATTTGTATAACGTAACCGATGCTAAAATTAGCTTCGAAAAAACGAATGCCAACTTTGCCGGCGATTATACCTTCGTGGTATTTCCATTTGTAAGACTTAGTAAAAAAAGTCCGGAAGCAACAGGAGAAGAGATTGGCTCCTTTATAGAAAATGAAATTCCTCAGATTAGTGGTTTCAATGTCGTAAAAGGTTTTTTAAACTTTGAACTAAGTGATGATTATTGGCTTGAGGTTGCACAAAAACGTGTGACCAACGGCGTATCTATACCCCATATTGGTGAAGGGAAAAAAGTGGTAGTAGAATATTCATCACCCAACACCAATAAACCACTCCACTTGGGTCATGTGCGTAATAATGTGCTAGGATTGGCCATGTGTGAAATTTTGGCAGCTAATGGCTATGAGGTAATCAAGAACAACTTGGTAAATGATCGTGGTATACATATCTGTAAAAGCATGATTGCATGGCAAAAATGGGGAAATGGAGAAACACCGGAAAGCGCAGGAATAAAAGGCGATCATTTGGTAGGCAAATATTATGTTGAATTTGACAAGCATTATAGAGTAGAAGTCAAAGCCTTAGTTGAAAAAGGACTGACAGAAGAAACGGCTAAAAATGAAGCTTCCTTAATGCAAGAAACGCGTCAAATGCTTCAAAAATGGGAAGATGGAGATGAAACGGTTCTGGCCCTCTGGAAAAAGATGAATGCATGGGTATATGCCGGTTTTGACGTAACCTACAAACGATTAGGCGTTAGCTTTGACAAAATATATTACGAATCAAACACGTATTTACTGGGGAAAGCAATGGTGCAAGAAGGTCTGGCTTCTGGTGCTTTTTACCAAAAAGAGGACAACAGCGTATGGGTAGATTTAACTGCAGATGGACTTGATGAAAAGATTGTGCAACGCTCCGATGGAACCTCAGTATACATAACTCAAGATATTGGCACTGCTGATTTGAAGTACCAAGATTTTAAGATGGATAAGTTCATATACGTGGTTGGGAATGAACAAGATTATCATTTTAAAGTTTTGCAATTAATCCTTAAGAAACTCAATAAGCCTTATGCAGACGGACTTTTTCATCTAAGCTATGGTATGGTTGACTTACCCGAAGGTAAAATGAAAAGTCGGGAAGGAACAGTTGTGGATGCCGACGAGCTTATGGAAGAAGTGGTAAGCACAGCGCAAAAACAAACCGAAGAATTGGGCAAAACAGAAGGAATGTCCGCGGAGCAACTTGAGATTTTGTATGAAACACTGGGAATGGGTGCTCTTAAGTACTACTTACTCAAAGTGGATGCGAAAAAACGCATGCTTTATGATCCAAAAGAATCTATTGATTTTCAAGGAAACACTGCACCATTTATTCAATATACCTACACCCGAATTAACTCAATTCTTCGTGCAGTAAGTGAAACAGGACTTTCGGTAAAATTTGAATTACCTGACCAATTGGCTCCAGAAGAAAAAGAACTTATTGTATTAATGAACGGGTATCCTGAAGCTGTAAATGCTGCGGCAAATCACTATAATCCTAGTGAAATAGCGAATTCTGTTTACGAATTAGCCAAGGCATTTAATAAATTTTACCACGAGCACAGTATACTTGGAGCTACCAAAGAAAATGAGAAAAACTTCAGGATTACCTTGTCTCAAGCTGTAGGAGAAACCATCAAACACGGCTTTGGACTTTTGGGTATAACCGTTCCTGAAAGGATGTAAATAAGAAACACCGTTTTATAAAAACAGGCTACTATCTCACGATAGCAACCTGCCACATAATTGTTAACAAAACATAAAAAACGATCTTTAGCCTCTTTTAAGGCGCTCAGCCAATTCTTTTACCCAATATGCACTCTGCTTTGGATTTCTTTCCAACGTATTGAAATCAACATGAAACAACCCGAATGGAGCAGTATACCCTTCTGCCCACTCAAAATTATCCATCAAACTCCAATAGAATAAACCACGCACGTCTTCAGACTGAATATGCGGTAGTAAAGTTTCAAAAACCGCTTGGTAATACTGCATCCTATAACTATCTTCAACGGGATGAATTGTGTCGCTTTCAGGCATACTTACGCCACACTCCGTAATATACAAAGGGACTTTTTTACTTCCCATATGCGAAACAAGCCAGTCCAATATTTCATTAAGTGCGGGGTAGTACAATTCTTGTCCCAAGCTGGTTACAGGCATATTTCGCTTTTTAGCACTCAATATTTTTGCTTGTAAATACGGCATTAAGTAGCTATGCTTCACCACTTCTCTGGTGTATACCTGCACTCCTAAGAAATCTGGTGTTGCTCTTATTTTAGTCATATCATTTGACCGCACATACTTATCTATTTTCCGAAGAAATGGAGCAACGGTAGTAGGATACCAATTGCCTAGCATAGGATCTAGAAAAGTTTGATTAATAGTAGCATGGACGCGTTGAGCAGCTTCCTCATTTTTAGGGCTATCATCAACAGATTGAATACTGGCAAAAGAAAGAGCTGTGCCTACATTTTTTGCTCCTTCAGCCTGTAAAAAATTTATCCCTTCTGCATTCGCTAAATTAATGTGATGCATGGCAGGTAAAAAGTTTTTTAAACCCACTTTACCTGGAGCATGTATGCCCAAAAAATAACCAGCACCAGCAAAGACGATGGGTTCATTCATTACAATCCAGTTATCTACTCTGTCACCCAAATGTTTGTGACAAACTTCTAAGTAGTTTAAAAAATAAGAAACGATATCTCTATTGACCCAACCACCCTTATCTTGAAGTGCCTGTGGTAAATCCCAATGATAGGCTACGTACCAGGGCGTTATTCCTTTGTTTAACATCTCATCGGTAAGTCGATCATAGTACGCTAGCCCTTTGGGATTAACAGCTCCACTCCCATCAGGCATTATCCTTGGCCAACTTATGGATGTTTTGAAATGGTTTAAACCCAACCAATTCATCATACTCAAATCACTTGGAAATGAGTTATAAAAGTTACACGCTTGTGCTGCGGTAGATCTATCTTTTATTCTCCTTCCTTGTTCGAAGTTTTCCCAAATAGACTTCCCGCTTCCGTCGATATCTCGGGCTCCTTCTGTTTGATAGGCAGATATACCAGCTCCCCAAACAAAATCAGGTGAGACAATCGTCTTTATGTTTGAACTGAGATTTTCTAGTATCACGGTACATTTTTGAGAATATCGTTTGCCACATAATCCTCCAAAATAGTGCGCACGAGTTTATTGTTTTCGTCTTTTATTTCGACCATAGGCTTCTCATCCGAGGCTATCCAATCTGCCAATACTGAATGAAATTTCTTCTTCAAGGAGGATATAACAGGAACACCTAATAGACCAAGATTATGAGCATTACATTGCTGCTCGTACTGACTTTTCATCGGAATTACCAGCAACTTTTTGCGTAAAAACAACGCTTCGCTAGTGGTTCCAAAACCAGCACTGCACATTACGCCTTTACAATTTTCCAATGCTAAAAGAAATTTTTGCTCATCGATGGGTTGTACATGAACATTTGCATTACTATAACTTTGCGTTGCATGTTTTGAAAAGACAAGCCATTGGGTGGTTTCAAAGGTTTGCAAGTGTTTTAAAATCTTTTCTGTACTGTAAAATGGAAGATAAACAACATAATGACTGCCCTCCGTTGGTTTCAGTTTTTTAATCACATCGCGCACAGGTGGATAGTAGAGTTTGGAATTCAGTTTTTGATAAAACAAGCCGTAATGCTTATTTGCTGGACAAAAATTATTAATAATTAGTTGTGAAATAGGGCTAATAATATTGGGTTTTGGAACATCTGCATCTAACAAAGCAGCTTGATTACTCAAGGCGACAGAGTACACCCAATTGCGTTTTGCGCTCCATGCGGTTACTGGTTCAAAATCGGATATAACCATATCGTACAAATGCGTGGGTACTTCCTTTATTTCCTGTAAAAATCGAAGTGGATTATTATCCTTTATCGTTCTTAACACATCAATACTGCCATTCTTTCCAAAAAAATAGGAAAGTCCCTTTTGTTTGAATTTAACGTCAAAAGGCAATTGTACTTCTGAATGAGACCCACTAGTTAATACATCCACGTGAACATATTTTCTAAGTTCATTGATCATGTCGATGGAACGTGTAATATGGCCGTTCCCCGTACACTGTATGCCATATAAAACTTTCATTGATCGAGAGCAGTTAACTGAAACTCAACCAACATGTCATCAAACATTTCCTTGGCATTTTTATCCACCTCTTTTGTTCGTTCAACAAATTCACTGGGTTTGTAGGTATAAATACTCCACGTTTTATTATCATACTCCAGCGCCGTTAAGTTTTCGATCCAGTCTCCACTATTGAGATAAAGTACCGATTTATTGTTGCGTATAATTTCACGTATTTCAGGTTGATGAATATGTCCGCAAACAACGTAATCGTAGTTTTTCTGAATCGCAATATCTGCACACATATCTTCAAACTGGTTGATGTATTTCACTGCGCCTTTTACCCCATTTTTTATTTGCTTAGAAAATGATTTTTTTTCTTTACCCATAAAATCCAACCATCTATTCACGTGGTAATTTAGCCATATAAGAAAATCATATCCTTCGGACCCTAGGCGCGTGAGCCACCTACTGTGCTGCATAGTTACATCAAAAACGTCCCCATGAAAAAACCACGCTAGTTTTCCGTCTAAATCTAAAACCACTTTATTTTCTACCTTGATGTTACCTAGCTTATATCCCACAAACCGACGAAACACCTCGTCATGATTGCCTGGCAAGTAATACACCTTACAACCCTTAGCGGCTAGGTGAAGGACTTCTTTTAACACCTTAGTGTGGCTAGCCGGCCAGTACTTTTTTTTGAATTGCCAACCGTCCACAATATCACCGTTCAAGATTAATTTTTTAGGTTTTATAGACCTGAGGTAATTCAATACTTCGTCAGCACGACAGCCATAGGTGCCCAAGTGAATATCAGAAAGAACCGCCACTTCTAGCGCACGGCGTTTCATCTGCGAAACACTGGGAAGAAGTTCAAAAACAAAAGGTAAGTTATTACACGTATCATCACCACAAGTATCTCTTCATCATATTACCTAATACTTGTAAGAAGATTATGTTTATGTAATCCGTGTGATAAGAAATTATTACTTTAAGGTAAAAAGTATATTAATGATCTAATCTAAAGATGATAAGAATGCTATAATTTGTTTCTGTTCAATTTCTGATAATTGAAGACTATCTGACCCCAAGGTTTGATATTTTAAGTCAAAACCATGCCCTACTCCACCACCGTTATTATAGAACGTCATAACTTCTTCTAGGGTATCAAACACACCATTATGCATATATGGTCCGGTTTCTTTGCTATGCCTAGCAGTCACTGTTTTGAAAGAGTACTTGTAAAATTCCACTTTTTCTTTTGGTACTTTATCAGAATACCTACCCATGTCTGAGTCTATATTCTTATACATTTTATCTGCAGGAACCCCAAGTACTTCGCTTTCTGTGTCGTCATAATATGGCGGCACCAATCCTGAAAAAGTGGGTGCAAAATGACAAGTTCCGCAGGCCGCTTTCCCCATAAAAAGATTATATCCAGCTACAGCATCGGCATCCAATTCTGATTGGCCTTTCATGTAGCTATCAAATTCTGAATCAAATTTTGTTAGGGACGCCAGATAAGATGATAAAGCGGTTTTAAAAGTATAAATATTAATAGGTTTAGAATTATGAGCAGGAAATGCTTTTTTAAAATCTAAGATGTACGAATTATCATTCCCCAACTTCTGAAATATCTCCAGTAATGTAGTATTAAACTCATCATCGCTAAAAACTACATGCTCAAATTGAAGACTTAGCTTTTCTGCGCGTAAATCATAAAAAAAACGCTTTGCCAAAACGCTGTTTAGAAGTGTTGGCGCATTTCGAGATACAGTACTCTCCCCATTTGAAGATTTGCTTTTGGCTAACCCGTCTGTAAAGGCAATTGAAGGATTATGACAAGTAGCACAAGCCATTTTACCATTGCTTGATAAGCCTGTTTCAAAAAACAATCGCTCTCCAAGGGAAACAGAATTTTTATTAAAATCTGCTTTATTAAAATCAATAAATGCTTGAATGTTAAACAAATCTGTATCGAAAAGCTGAGTAGAATTAAAGTTGATTTCCAAAGGCATATTCCTTATGCTAGATGACATTTCAACTCCCATAAGATTGTAAGCCGAAACTAAACTTTCAAAGCTAGGCTGCCATATTTCTTTATAATATCTTGCACGATCAAACGTATTGAAATCTCTATTTTGCTCAACAAATTTATGTGCATTCTTTAATGTAGTCACCAATTTTTCCGGAACATTATTGTCCATTTGACTCAAAACAAAAAGGACACCTTTTATACTGTTCTGAACATCTGTCAACGCACAAAGCGTTCCTGGAGTATCGAAGCCTGTAAGGCCAAGTGTATAATCCCTGATAAGCTGATAATGTATAGCTGCCAAAATAAATTCATCTGAAAATATTAGATTAACACTTCCTTCTTTTAAATTTTTAAAATTTTTACTTAACTGATCTAATTGAGGTAAAATTTCCGAAAAATTTTCATCAGCCACTAACTCATCAATAACTTGGAGCCCGCTAGGCAATATTATACGAACTTCAGGAGCTTTCTTTTCTAATTTAGGAAGAGGAGCACCATTAATAACTTTCAAGTAAAACTCCTTGTCACTATGTGCGATAAGAAATTCGATTTGCTTAAAATGATGTCTTAACTTTTTGTAATTAGAATTAATACCTTTTTTATCCTTACTGAGAACGGATTGTTTTAATAACAAAATGTTATATTCTATTTGATTCAATTGATCTAGATAGAAATTTTTCACTTTAATATTTGTTTCATCTACTGAGCGAGAGGCTAAAAAAATAAA
This sequence comes from Chitinophaga pinensis, assembly GCA_945890595.1. Lineage (GTDB taxonomy): Bacteria > Bacteroidota > Bacteroidia > NS11-12g > UBA9320 > UBA9320. The sequence continues at coordinate 1,440 of CAMDCQ010000005.1, read as the reverse complement.
ACATAGTGCAACTGCTAAAAGAAGCTTTTTCATATTATAAATGGGGATAATGAATAATAAAATAAAGCCCCGTAGAAACGGGGCTTTAAAACAAATGAATAAAAAATTACTTTTTTTACTTAAAAGAATTGACTAATTCAAAATAAGTTTCTTAGTTGCTCCATCCTCATTTTGGATGTAATAAACACCTTTAGAATAAGAAGAAAGATTTATACTTAGAACATTATAAAATTCTTCAATAAGTTTTCCCGCCGCACTATAAATTGCAACTGAACTTTCTTTTTCAAAATTAACAATGCCATTTGACGGGTTAGGATAAATCTTGAATGTAGCATTCTTTCTTTCAAGTTCATGGATCGCTACTTTTTCTGCTAAATCCCAACCAGTAAGTGCAAAAGTTAGAGAATAATTATAGGGATATGGATTAGCAGAGTTTGGGTGCTGTGCATTAACCATCAGTGTTTTACCATCAGGTGTAGGGCATGCTCCAGTAATTTCACTTCCATAAGGACTAACAGCTATTCTTACTAGATCTTCTGTAGTAGGATTAGGTATTGCCAAGTCAAGCATGTAAAGTTCACACGCTGTATTATTGACTCCTGCAGGAACTCTACCATATGTTTGACCATTTAAGTCTTCACAAATTATCAAATAACTTTTACCATTTATTACCATGGTTGACAAGCCATCAGGATTAGACAGTTGATTTTTAGGATAATTTGATTTAGTTGGAGAAGATGCTAAATATGGACCTCCCTCTACTTGCACCGTAACATCTTCGGTTAAAGGATCGTACTTCAATACTCTTCCGTAATAATCCCAGTAAGCACTTGAATTAGGATTTGTTCCTTGAGATGATGCTCTCGCTATGTGATGAGGAGCATGCTTAGCACCTAGCGCATTTTCGTCTTTCCATGCACTAGCAGGATTATCTCTTCCTGTTTCTGTCATGTAAACGGCTTTAGTCTCTTTATCATAAGTTACCCATTCCAACCTATTGTACATAGTGGCACCCATATTTATAGCCTCTACATCAAAGTTTAACATCTTATTTAAATCGGTATTATTGACCTCAAGCCATTTTTTATTATCAAAACCTGTAACAGAATATGCACTCACAGATCCATCATAACTACCTTCAATAAACTCATTGGTTGAAATTAGATAAGCTTGACCATTATCAGATTTATTCTGATCAATAAATACAAGACCTTCTGGACTTTGATCATTTCCGTTTTTGTTGTAATACTGTACAAAAGTTGCATTTGCTGGATCACTAATGTCATATACCATTACGCCAGCACTTCTTTCTAAGCCAACAAAAGCAAACGTTTTTCCATCTATAACGCCTACTGTTACAGACTCAGGTTCAGCACCTTTGTCATCGTCTCTATCGGTAGGATAATTTCCAGGAAATTGAGTTGCCAAAATAGATGTAAA